>NZ_SLVT01000004.1:321650-338373 GCF_004345505.1 Micromonospora sp. CNZ303
CAGCGCCGAGCGCCGAGCGCCGAGCGCCGAGCGCCGAGCGCCGAGCGCCGAGCGCCGAGCGCCGAGCGCCGAGCGCCGAGCGCCGAGCGCCGAGCGCTGGGCGTCGGGCGTCGGCGTCCAGGGGTCGGCGGGCGGCGGCGGGGGCGGGGCAGCGGCTACCGTGCGCGGTGTGGTGGCGGAGCGGATCGTGGAGATCTTCGAGCGGGCCGGGGTCACCGGCTGCCTGCACGTCGTCGACCTCGACGCGGCCGGCGGCGGTGCCGGTACGGGGGAGCCCGACGGCCGGCGGGAAGTGGCGGTCCGGGCGGACGAGCAGGTGGTGATCGCCTCGATCTTCAAGGTGCTGCTGGTGCTGGAGTTCGCCCGGCAGGTCGTCGCCGGCCAGCTCGACCCCCGGGAACGGGTCCTCGTCACCGCCGACGACCGGCTCGGCGGGTGGGGGATCGCCGGCTGCGCCGACGACGCCGAGGTGTCGCTGCGGGACCTTGCCTACTTCGCCATGTCGGTCAGCGACAACACCGCCGCCGACCTGCTGCTGCGCCGGGTCGGGGCGGACGTGCTGCCGATGCTCGCCGCCGAGCTGGGGCTGCCGCGTACCCGGATCGTCGGCGGCCCCCGGCAGCTGGTCGAGACGATGCTCGCCGACGTCGGCGCGCGTACGGAGGCGGACTTCGCCCGGATCTTCCCCACGCTGCCACCCGAGCGGGTCCGCGCGATGCGGATGTTCGACCCCGCGCACACCACGTCGAGCACCGCCCGGGAGATCACCCGGCTGCTCGGCCTGATCTGGCGCGACGAGGCGGGCCCGCCCGAGGCGTGCGCGATGGTCCGGGGCTGGATGGCCCGGCAGCTCTTCTGGACCCGGCTGGCCACCGGCTTCCCGCCGGGCGTGCGGGTGACCGGCAAGACCGGCACCCTGCCGGGCCTGCACCTGGAGGCGGGCGTGGCCGAGTACCCGGACGGCGGGCGGTACGCCGTCGCCGTCTTCGTCCGCGCCACGCAGCTCGCCACCCGCCGCATCGACGTGGACCTGGCGATGGGTCAGGCTGCCCGAGCCGCCGTCGAGGGGCTGCGCGCCGGTTGATCTTTCGGGCGCGAGGCGCTGCCGTCGACCCGGCTGAGCTGGCCCGATATGCCGGTGGGTATCGATCGTGTCGGCCGAGGATCTTGGACCTGGCGGGGGTCGTGCTGATTGGCTCGGCACCGACCGATCAGCACCACGACGGGGAGAGTTCCGCATGCCCAACATCGACCGCCGCCGCTTCCTCCGCGACGCCGCCGCCAGCACCGCGCTGGTATCCGCCGGCGGGCTCGCCGGCGCCGCCCTGACCGGCCCGGCACACGCCGCGCCGCCGGTCGCCGCCGCACCGGCCGGCCGCCGGAGCGGCCCGGTCAGCTTCCGCTGGTGGGGTACGTCCGCCTGGCGCATCGATGTCGGCGACCGGACCGTCCTGGTCGACCCCTTCCTCAGCCGGATCGACACGGGGCTGTTCAGGGGCGCCTTCGACCAGACCAGGAAGCTGGAGGTCCGCACCGACGTCGTGGACTCCCTGGTGGACCGGGCCGAGACGGTGCTCGTCACGCACACCCACTGGGACCACTACATGGACGTGCCGCACATCGCCGGCCGCACCGGCGCCCGGGTCTTCGGCACGCTGACCGCCTACCACGTCGGGCTGGCGTACGGGCTGCCGTCGGGGCAGCTCAGCGCGGTGCGCGGCGGGGAGGTGCTGGACTTCGGCGGGTACACGGTGGAGGTGGTCAGCTCCCTGCACAGCCGCAACAAGTCGTACTCGATGGCCTTCCCCGGCGTACGGGTCAGCCAGCCGGCGAAGCCGGAGACCATCGCCGACCTGCCCGAGGGCGACACCCTCGCGTACCAGCTGCGGGTGCCCGGCGGCCCGTCGGTCTTCTTCATGGGCGCGAGTGACTTCGCCGAGCGGAACCTGACGGGACTGGCCCCCGACGTGGCCATGCTGGCGCTGCCGAGCACCACGGTCACCGCCGACTACGCCGAGCGGCTGCTCGACGCGCTGGACCGGCCGAAGGTCGTGGTGCCGGTGCACTTCGACAACTTCGAGACCGAGCTGCGCAACCCCGTGCCCGTGGCGCCGACGGACCGCGAGCGGCTGGACGCGTTCCTCGCCGCCATCCGCCGGGTCTCCCCGCGCAGCCGGGTGATCGTGCCGGAGTACCACACCGCGTACCACTTCTGATCGACGCGCGACGGGCCGCGGGCGGCAGTCCCGGCCCGTCGTCGCGCCCCGGTCGGCCGCGGGACCGGCGGCGAGGGCTCAGCTCGCCGACATGTCGGCCAGCGCCCGCACCGAGCGCCAGTTGCGGGTGGTCGCCACCACGCCGAGCTTCTTCTCCAGGTGGTTGTTGGTGAACTTCGACCGGCCGTAGCCGCCGTCGGGATGGTGCAGGTAGACCTCGCGACCGGTGACCGTGAACGCGACGTTCTCGCCGTCGGGCACGGTCAGGGCGGCCACGGCGGCCGGGTCGGGCGTGGTCGCGAGGAAGACCACCATCAGCCGCGTGGGGTCGTCCTCCCGCCCGGCGTACGGGTTGCCGCCGGCCACCGCCGCCAGTTCCCGGCCGCTGCGCACCAGCACCGGCACCGTCAGCCCCAGCTCGTCGGCGATGGCCCGCTCGATGCCCCGCGCCAGCGCGTCGGCGTCGCGCACGGTGCTGCCGAAGACCACGTTCCCGCTCTGCAGGTACGTCCGCACGTCCTGGTGGCCGAGGCCGGTGACCAGCCGGCGCAGGTCGGCCATGGCGACCTTCGCGCCACCGACGTTGACCCCGCGCAGCAACGCGACCCACCTGTCCACACGACCTCCTCGACCCGCCGGTACGGGCCAGCCTAGGGCGTGGGTCGACATCGGTCGCGGCCGTCGTCGCCGGGGCGGGGCCCGATGCTCAGCACACCGCGCTGGAGTGCCGGGTCCGTGATCCGTACCATCGGTTCTCGACAGCGGCGCCCGGCGACGGGTGCCGCGAGCGGAGCGGGACCACGGACACCGGCATGCGGGCTCATGCCGGTCGACCGGCGTGCGACCGCCTCCGCGAGAACCTCGCCCAGCGGTCCGCGCGCACCCATCCGTACCGGAAGGACACCGCCATGCGCGCTCCCTGGACGCGCCGTCACCGCCTTCTGCCGGGGCTGCTGGCCCTGGCCTGCCTCGCCACCGTCGCCGTGGCCGCCGCCGTTCCACTGACCAGCCCGCCCGCCCGCGCCGCCGACCCCGTCGTGGTGCTCGACGCCACCTTCGAGGACGGCACCACCCAGGGCTTCCGGCCCCGGGCCGGGGAGACCGTCGCGGTCAGCACCGCCGTAGCCCACGGCGGCACCCGCAGCCTGCTCGCCTCCGGCCGCACCGCGAGCTGGCAGGGTCCCGCCCTCGACCTGCTCGACGAGATGGTCAAGGGCACCCGCTACACGCTGACGGTGTGGGTGCGGCTGGCCGCCGGCCAGTCGCCCGGCCAGGTCCGGCTCAGCGTGCAGCGCGACTCCGGCGGCACCTCCGCCTACGACCAGGTGGTGGGCGACACCGCCGTCACCGCCGACGCCTGGGTCCGGCTCACCGGCACGTACGTGCTCGCGCACGACGTGGACGGGCTGTCGGCGTACGTGGAGACCGCCAGCGGGACCGCCGACCTGCACATCGACGACTTCACCATGGCGTACCAGCCGACCAAGCCGGTGCAGACCGACATCCCCGCCCTGCGTGAGGTGCTGGCCGCCGACTTCCCGATCGGGGCGGCGATCGGCAACCGGCAGATCATCGGCGACCAGGCCACCCTGCTGCGCCGGCACTTCGACACGGTCACCCCGGGCAACGCGCTCAAGTGGGACGCCACCCAGCCGACCGAGGGCACCTTCCGGTGGGCCGACGCCGACGCGCAGGTCGGCTTCGCCACGGACAACAACCTGGCGGTACGCGGACACACCCTCGTCTGGCACCAGCAGACCCCGGCCTGGGTCTTCACCGACACCGACGGCACCCCGCTGACCTCGGACCCGGCCGACAAGGCACTGCTGCTGTCCCGGCTGGAGGCGCACATCCGCGCGGTCGTCGGCCGCTACGGCGACGCCATCGGGGTCTGGGACGTCGCCAACGAGGTGATCGACGAGAACCAGTCCGACGGGCTGCGGCGCAGCCGCTGGCACGAGATCAGCGGGCTGGACTACCTGCGGACCGCGTTCCGGGTGGCCCGGGAGGTCGCGCCGACGGCCAAGCTCTACATCAACGACTACAACACCAACGTGCCGGCCAAGCGCGACAAGCTGCGCGACCTGGTGAGTCAGCTGCGCGCCGAAGGGGTGCCGATCGACGGCGTCGGGCACCAGATGCACGTCAACGTCCAGTGGCCGTCGATCGCCGAGACCGAGGCGATGCTCCAGGCGTTCGTCCCGCTCGGGGTCGAGCAGCAGGTCACCGAGATGGACGTCAGCATCTACGTCAACAACAGCGAGTCCTTCCCCACCCCGCCGGCCGACCGGCTGCTCACCCAGGCGTACCGCTACCGGGACCTGTTCGCCCTCTACCGCCGCTACGCCGACGAGTTGACCTCGGTGACCCTGTGGGGGCTGGCGGACGACGACACCTGGCTGGACACCTTCCCGGTGGCCCGCAAGGACGCGCCGCTGCTGTTCGACACGGAGTTGCAGGCCAAGCCGGCGTACTGGGGGATCGTCGACCCGACCCGGATCAACCCGACCCCGACGCCGACGGTCAGCCCGACGGTCTCGCCGACCGCCAGCCCGACCGTTTCGCCGACCGTCAGCCCGACGGTCTCGCCGACCGGGGGGCCGGACGCCTGCCGGGCGACGTACAGCGTCTCCAACCAGTGGCCGGGTGGCTTCCAGGCGAGCGTCAGGATCACCAACACCGGTGGGCGGGCGCACGACGGCTGGACGGTGCGCTGGCGGTTCCCGGACGGGCAGCGGATCAGCCAGCTCTGGAACGGCACGGTCCGGCAGGACGGCCCGGACGTGTCGGTCACCCCCACGTCCTGGAACTCCGCCCTGCCCGCCGGCGGGACGGTCGAGTTCGGCTTCCTCGCCGCGTGGTCCACGAGCAACGACCGGCCGGCCGGCTTCACCCTCGACGGACTGGCCTGCACGACCGGCTGACCCACCGGCCCGGGACCCGCGGATGCCGGAGACGCCGTCCGCTCCGGTCCGGCGTCGGAGCCGGCGGATGGCGGGGTCCGGCGTCAGAGCCGGCGGATGGCGGCGGAGGCGAGGCGGAAGCCGATGGTGCGGTCGACGATGCGGGCGACCAGGTCCGCCTTCCGCAGCCCGGCGACGCCGCGCAACTCCAGGCTCGTGGCGAGCACCCGCAGGTCGCGGGCGGTCCAGCCGGAGAGGTACGCCGTACCGTCGTCGCGGCGGGACATGGCCGCCAGCGCGGCCCGGGCCGCCACCGGATCCGGCGCGGACGCCGCCCGCCGGGCTGACGGGCGCGCGGGGACGCCGCCCCGGTCGGCGGATTCGGCGGCCGGGTGCCCGGCGGGGGCGGTCCGGTCGGCGGACAAGGCGGCCGGGTGCCCGGCGGGACTGGGCCGGTCGGCGCGTGCCGTGGTCGGGCGCCCGGCGGGGGCGGCTCCGGCGGGCGGTGGGGCCGGGTCGACCGGCACCACCGCGAGCCGGGCCCGCCCCTCCTCCAGGGCGGCGAGGTCGGCGGCGGGCAGCCCCCGGAGCAGCGCGGTCACCAGGGCGGTGACGTCGCGGGTCGGGTCGGTCACGCCCCGGCCCGCTCGGGCTGGAGGTGGTCGAGGAACTCGGTGGCGAGCCGGCGCAGCTCGTCGCGGACCGCCGGGGTGGCGATCCGGTCGCGGAGCACCACGGGCACGCCGCGCGGGGTGTTCGTGGCGAACACGGTGACGTTCTCCCGCAGCGGGGTGGGGAAGACCGGCAGGCCGAGCGCCCGGACCTGGTCCATGTAGCCCTGGTGGGCGGCGATCGGCCGCTGCGCCATGAGCTGGATCATCGTGAACACCACGCCGGCCACGTCGGGGGCGACCTTGTGGTGCCGGCGGGTGGTGGCGAACCGGCGGGCGTCGGCGTTGTACTGGTCGACCAGTTCCCGGACGTTGCCGTGCAGGTAGTCGATGCCCAGCGTGGACAGGTAGTCGGCCTTGGCCGGAATGAGCAGGTGGTCGCTGGCGATGATGGCCGACTGGGTGACCACGTTGAAGTTCGGCGGGCAGTCGATCAGCACCATGTCGTAGCCGCCGAGCGCGTCGTCGTGCAGCCCCTCGGCCAGGGAGCCGCGCACCCGGAACAGCTCGGCGTCGTACTCGTCGCCGTCGGCCACCGCCCGGGCCAGCGCCAGGTCGATGTCGACGAGCTGGAGGTGGGACGCGATCAGGTCGAGGCGGCCGGCGCCGCTGAGTCGCGCGTTGGCCGGGCCGGGGGAGACGACCAGCTCGCCCAGGGTCGTCGCGGGGGTGTCCCCGCGCAGGCCGTCGTACCAGCGCTTCACCGTCCGGCCGTCGCGCAGCCGGTCCCGCCAGTCGTCGGGGTCGTAGAAGCCGAAGGTGAGGCTGGCCTGCGGATCGAGGTCGATGAGCAGCACCTTCATCCCGCGGTTGGCCAGCTCGGCACCGAGGTTGGCGGTCACGGTGGTCTTGCCGACCCCGCCCTTGTAGTTGATCACCGATACGACGTACACCGGCACCTCCCCAGACCGGGAACGGTAGCGGGCCGGCGGACCGGCGCGACACCCGCTCCGGCGGTCCGCCTTCACACGTACCTCCACCGGCACCGTCCGCCTCCACGACCAGTGGATGCCACCTCATGATCGACGTCGGAGTGGGCGGTGGGCGGGGCTGTTAGAGTCTGCGCTGCTCTTGGGTCGGGGGTGGGAGGGGGCGACGGTGGTGGTGCCGTTCCGTGACGCACTGTCGCAGATGCTCAAGGCGCGCTTCCCGGTCCTCTACGTCGAGTCGTCCGAGGAACAGCGGGTGGTCGCCGAGGTCTGCGCCGTCGCCCGGGACGCCACCCTCGTCCGCACGCCCCGGGCGGTGTGGACCTGGTCGCTGACGACGGGGCTCGTGCAGCCCGACGGCGTCGCCCGCAAGGGCACCACCGACCCGGAGGACGCGCTGGCCGCCGTGCTGCGCCTCGACCACCCCAGCGTGCTGATCTTCAAGGACCTGCACCCGGCGCACGGCAGCAGCGACCGGCCGGGCACCCCCGGCGTGGTCCGCCGGCTGCGGGACGTGGTGGCGGCCTTCAAGGCCGGCCCGGTGCCGCGCACCCTCGTCCTGGTCTCGCCGGTGCTGCACATCCCGGTGGAGCTGGAGAAGGACGTGACTATCGTCGACTTCCCGCTGCCCACCGAGACGGAGATCCGGCGGGTGCTCGACGGCATGATCGCCGCCAACTCCGCCGGCGGCCGGATCCGGATCGCCCTGGACGACCTCGGCCGGGAACGCCTCGCCAAGGCGGCCCTCGGGCTCACCCTGCACGAGGCGGAGAACGCGTTCGCCCGCGCCATGGTCAACGACGGCGTGCTCGACGGCAGAGACCTCGCGGTCGTGCACGAGGAGAAGCGGCAGACCGTACGCAAGTCGGGGCTGCTGGAGTTCGTCGACCCCCCGGTGGACCTCGCCGACGTCGGCGGGCTGGAGAACCTCAAGCGCTGGCTGGCCAAGCGGGACGGTTCCTGGCTGGCCGAGGCGGCGGCGTACGGGCTGCCCGCGCCCCGGGGCGTCCTGATCACCGGCGTGCCCGGCTGCGGCAAGTCGCTGACCGCGAAGGCGATCGCCTCGGCCTGGGGCCTGCCGCTGCTGCGGCTGGACGTCGGCCGGGTCTTCGCCGGGCTCGTCGGGTCGAGTGAGCAGAACATGCGCACCGCCATCCGGACCGCCGAGGCGACCGCGCCCTGCGTGCTGTGGGTCGACGAGATCGAGAAGGGCTTCGTCGGCGGGGCCAACGACTCCGGCACCTCCGCCCGGGTCTTCGGCTCCTTCCTGACCTGGATGCAGGAGAAGTCCCGGCCCGTCTTCGTCATCGCGACCGCCAACGACTTCGAACGGCTGCCCCCGGAACTGCTCCGCAAGGGCCGCTTCGACGAGATCTTCTTCGTCGACCTGCCGACCCGCGCGGAGCGCGCGTCGATCTGGCGGGTCCACCTCGCCCGGCGGCTGCGCAACCCGGCCGTCGCCGGCGCCCTGACGCCCGACGACGCCCTGCTCGGCGAACTCGCCGGGCTCAGCGAGGGCTACTCGGGGGCCGAGATCGAGCAGGCCGTCGTCGGCGGGCTCTTCGACGCCTTCGCCGAACGGCGTCCGCTGCGCCGCGACGACCTGGTCCGGGCCCTGGTCAGCATGGTGCCGCTCAGCGTCACCCAGGCGGAACGCATCGACGCCGTACGCTCCTGGGCCGACGCCCGCGCCGTCGCCGCCACCGCCGCCGAGGACTGGGACCTCGGCGGTCGTCCCCTCGGCCCGGGCGGTTCCCGCCCCGGCGGTCCGGGGCAGCAACGGGGGCAGGGCGGGCGAGCGGTCGAGTTCTAGTCTGTGGGTCGAAACCGAGGGAGGGGGCCCCGATGAGCGTCTCACTGATTCTCCTGCCGCTGGCCGTCGCCGCCGTCGCCGCGACGCACGCCGCGACCGCCGGACGGGACGGACAGGGGCGCGTCGTCTGCCAGGTGCAGACCCGGATGCGGGACGAGACGCTGCTCGTCGCCGCGCTGCGCGACACCGGCGCGGTGGTCACCACCGAACCGGACGCCGTCATCGCGGACTGGGCCGACGTGCGGGCCGGCTTCCGGCGCGGCGAGGACGGCATCTGGTCGGCACACTTCACGGGCGAGGTCGACGAGCCGCGGGCCGTCGAGGCGGTCCGGGCCATCGACGCCGCGTACGGGCGGCAGGTCCAGCGGGCCGTGCTGGAGCGGCTGCGCGAGCAGGCCCCCGCCGCCGGGCTGCGGCTGGAGTCCGAACAGGTCACCGAGGACGCGAGCGTCCGCCTGGTGTTCGCCGTCGAGGGCAGGTCGTGATGGGCGGGCAGCCGCGGATCGTGGTCACCGTGACCAGCGAGGGCGTCGTGAGCGCCGAGACCAGGGACGTGCTCGGCGACGGGTGCCTCGACTACATCGCCGTGCTGGAGGACCTGCTGGCGGCCCGCACGGTACGCAGCGCGTACACCGCCGACCGCGACCGCGCCGCCGTGCCCGAGCGGCAGGAGCAGCGCGATGTCGAACGCGCCTAGCCCCGGCTGGCCGCCCCCGGCCGTCCCCCGGCCGAGCCCGACGTGGCAGGTGTTGCAGAGCTGGTGGCTGTTGCTGCCCGTGCTCGGGTGCAGCTGCCTCGGCGGCCTCGGATTCGTCTACGTGGGCCTGCGGGCCCAGCGCGCGGCGTGGTGGCTCCCCGGCATCTTCTACACCGTGGTGGGCTCGGCGGCGTTCCTCGTCGTCGGCGAGTCGGACCAGGAGAGCGCCCTCAGCGACTGGGCGGTCGGCGTGCTCCTGGCCGTGTGGGTGGCCAGCATCCTGCACGCCGCGCTGATCAATCCGGCGTGGCTGCGCTGGCTCACGGACCGCCGCGCCAGGTTCGCGGCGACGCCGTGGCCCGGCGGCGCGTACCCGCTGGCTCCGCTGCCCGGGGCGGCTCCCGGCGGCCCGATCCCCCATCCCTACCCGGGCATGTCCCCGACGTATCAGCCCGGTTCGACGGCGGCCTACCCGTCCCCGGCCTACCCGCCGGGGTACCCGCCCGCGTCGCCCGCGTATCCGCCGGGCTCGCCGGCGTACCCGCAGGGGGCGTCGTCCTACCCGCCCGAGTCGTCCTACCCGCCCGCGTCACCGGCCTATCCGCCCGCGTCGTCGTCCTATCCGCCGGCGTCGTCAACCTATCCGCCGGGGTCGCCGGCGTACCCGCCCACGTCGACGGGGTATCCACCGCTGGCGGCCGACCCGACGTTGGCGCCGGCCGTCGACCCCTTTCCCACCGGGCCGATCACGTCACTTGCCTGGCAGCCGGACGCGCCAGCCCCGGGGCAGCCGGACGCGCCGGCCTCCGGGCAGCCGGCCGGACCGCCGATCGACGTCAACGCGGCCGGGCCGGGCGACCTCGCGGCGCTGCCCGGCTTCGACCCGCAGCGCGCCCGGCAGGTGCTGGCCGAGCGGGAGCGGCGCGGGTCCTTCGGCAGCCTGGCCGAGTTCGCCGCCGCCGCCAACCTGGCCCCTCACGAGTACGCGCGCCTGCGCGACGCCGTGGAGTGCGTCCCGCCGGCCGGGCCGGCGCCCGACCGGCCGCCACCCGGCCGGGTCCTCGATGTCTGACGACGGTCCCGGGCCGCGCCCGCCGGTGGGGGTGCAGACGGTGGCGGTGGCGCGGTTCCTGGCCGCCACCCGCGCCGAGGGCCCGGGCGAGCGGACCGCCGTCTGGGTGCAGGGCTGCGCCATCCGCTGCCCCGGCTGCTTCAACCCGCACCTGTGGAGCTTCCGTGGCGGGGAACGGGTCGCCCCCGCCGACCTGGTGCGCCGGGCGCTCGACGCCGGCACCGAGGGGCTGACCCTGCTGGGCGGCGAGCCCTTCGACCAGGCGGCCCCGCTGGCGGCCGTCGCCGACGGGGTACGCGCCGCCGGGCGTTCGGTGATGACCTTCACGGGTTACACCAGGGCGCAGCTGGACCGGGCGGTCGACGCCGGCCGGGACGACGTCGCGGCGCTGCTGGCGGCGACCGACCTTCTCGTCGCCGGGCCGTTCCTGGCCGATCGGATCGACACCCGGCGGCCGTGGGTGGGTTCCACCAACCAGGAGTTCGTGCTGCTCGACGACCGCTTCCCGGGACTGCTCGACGAGGTGTCGCACAACCCGGACCGGGTCGAGGTGACCGTCGACGCCGCCGGCCGGATCGCGGTGAACGGCTGGGCCGAGGTCGACGCCCTCGACGAACTGCTGGCGTCGGTGACCAGCCCCCGGCCCCGGCCCGCGGGCGCACCCCGGCGGGGGTAGCCGCGCCGGTCCGGCCGGGAGCGCCCCGTGCCGGGCCGCCCCACCCGGCTCACTCGGCGATCGGCAGCACGACCTCGTTGTGGCGCAGGAACCACGGCTTCCACGGCGGATCGAAGCGCGCGTACCGGACCGCGCCGGTGGGGCGCAGCCCGGCCGCGGTGACCGCCCGGCCCAGCGCGGTCGCCCGCCGGTCGAACGCCCGGGCCGTCCAGCGGCCAGCGAAGCGCGTCGCGGCGGCGAGCTGCTCCGGGACCATCCGGGTGCACACCCGGGGGTCCGCCGGCTCGGGCAGCGTGTCGGGGGTGAGGCCCGCCGGCATCACGAGCCACACCAGCCAGTGGCCCGGCCGGTCCCCCTCCTCCTGCACGAACGGGGCCGTCATCGCGATCGTCTGCGGGCCCGTCTCCCGGGCGGTCGACCGCCGCGCGCGGTTGGCACCGCGCAGGTACGCGCCCAGCGGCCGGAAGGCGTCCCGGGCGGCCTGCTCGAACGCGCCCTCCGCCCGCACCTCGGCAACCAGGTGGGGCGGGTAGCGGCGCAGCTCGAAGCCAGGGTGCCGGGCCACCACCCGGTACGGCTGCTGCTCGGTCATCGCGCGCTCCCCGTGCCCCGGGCCCCGTCGGAAGCAACGCTACCGGCCCTCGACCTCCGGCTCAGCCGAAGTCGCGTCCTCCGGCCGGGGGCGCGGGGCGGCACGGGTCAGCCGCCAGTACTGCCGCCGGCCGTCGTCGCGGACCACCACCCCGGTGCGGCCCAGTTCGCCGCGCAGCTCCCGGGCCTCGCCGCCCCGGTCGGCGTCGAGGGCCCGCTGCCGGGCCCGCAGCAGCGCGTCCGCGCCGGTCGGCAGCCCCGGCAGGCCCGGCACCCACCGCCGGTACGCGTCCCGGTGCGGGTCGCCGTCGGTCCACGGCCAGCCGTGCGCGCGGAAGGCGTCGCGCAGCCGGTCGACGGCCAGGTCCGACCGCTCCCGGACCAGTTCCTCGTCGTCCGCGCCGAGCAGCACCAGGTCCTTGCCGTCGACGAAGACGGCGCGTACCGGTCGCCGCCCGACCTGCCGGTCCGTGCGGTCGCGGCGCAGCCGGACCCGTTCGGTGTCGACGGTGACGGCGAGTCGTTCGGCGGTGCCGACGGCGGCGACCAGCAGGCCGCCCAGCGTGCCGACGGCCAGCCCGCCGATGCCGGCCTGCGGGTCCGGCAGCCGGGCGACCAGCTCGAACAGGTCCTGCGCGGGAGCCCAGGACAGCCCGGCGACCCACTCCGCGCCGGCGACGAGCAGCCATCCGGCGCCCGCGCCGAGTGCCGGGAACCCGCCCCAGAGGATCGCCAGTTCCGCCGCGCCGCCGTCGACGACGGTGGGCGCACCGTAGCCGTCCACCGTCAGGACACCTCGCGCCGCAGCGTCCGGACCAGCCCCGCGACCAGCGGCACGGCCAGCCAGACCAGCAGCGACACGGCGAACCGTCCCCACTGCCCGGCGGTCACGTCGGGCGTGAGCAGCGGCTCCATGGTCCGGCCCGTGTCCAGCCAGCCCGCCGGGCCGCGCAGCGGCCGGATCATCTCGCCGAGGATCGACCAGGCGGTCGGCAGCAGCAGGTAGCCGACGATCGCCAACGGGGTGTTGAGCAGCAGCAGGCCGAAGCCGGCCCCCATCAGCACGTTGGCCACCTGGAGCGCCACGGCGTGCAGCACCAGGGCCCACTCCATGCGCCAGGTGCCGGCGCCGCCGGTGGCCCCGGCGACGAGCGTGCCGGCGGCGGCCACGCCGAGGCTCACCAGCACCGACGCCAGGGCCGCCAGCACCATCGCGACCAGCTTCGCGACGATCACCCGGCCCCGCCGGGGCACCAGGGCGAACGTGGTGAGCGCCGTACGCTGGGACCACTCCCCGGTGATCGACAGGATGCCCAGCACGGGCAGCAGCAGGCCGATCGGCAGCATCGAGGGGAGGAAGAAGTTGGGGAAGGTCTGCTCGGCGTCGTCCGACCAGATCAACTGGACCACCACGAGGGCGGCGGCGAGCAGCCCGATGGTGATCAGCAGCCAGAGCCCGGCCCGGGTGTCGACGAGCTTGCGCAGTTCCACGCCGGTGAGCCGGAGCAGCGACGGCCGGCGTACGCCGGAGTGGCGCTGGGGCGCGGCGGTGGTGGGCGGGCTGGCGGTGGTGGCGGTGGTCATCGGACGGCCTCCTGGGTCGACGCGCCGGCGGTCAGGGTGAGGAAGAGCTGTTCCAGGCCGCCGCTGCCGGCCGACCGCAGTTCGATGAGGGCGACGCCGGCGTCGGCGGCGGCCTGCCCGACCGCCTCGGCGTCGGCGTGGACCAGCAGCCCCTCGGTGCCCTCGGTGGCCGCCAGCCCGGCCCGCTGCAACGCGCCGCGCAGCGCCCCGCCGTCGCGGGCCCGCACCAGCGTCCCGCCGCCGGCCAGCAACTCGGCCTTGTCGCCCTGGGCCACGATCCGGCCGCCACCGATGACCACCAGCCGGTCCGCGACCGCCTCCACCTCGCGCAGCAGGTGGGAGGAGAGCAGGACGGTGCCGCCCCGGTCGGCGAAGTCGCGCAGCAGGCCGCGCATCCAGAAGATCCCCTCCGGGTCCAGGCCGTTGGCCGGCTCGTCGAGGATCAGCACCCGGGGGTCGCCCAGCAGCGCGTGCGCGAGGCCGAGCCGCTGCCGCATCCCCAACGAGTACGCCCGGAGGCGGCGCTTCGCCGCGACCTCGTTCAGCCCGACCAGGTCGAGCTTGGTGGCGACCTGCCGGCGGTCCACGCCCATGGTCGCCGCGGCCACGGTCAGCGCCTCCCGCCCGGTGCGCCCGGCGTGCTGGGCCGAGGCGTCCAGCAGCACGCCCACCTCCCGCCCGGGGTTGGGCAGTTCCCGGTACGGTCGGCCGCCGACCGTCGCGCCGCCGCCGCTGGGCGGGGTGAGCCCGCAGATCATCCGCATGGTGGTGGACTTGCCGGCGCCGTTCGGTCCCAGGAAGCCGGTGACGGTGCCCGGCTCGCAGCGGAACGACACGTCGTCGACGGCGGTGTGCCGCCCGTACCGTTTGGTGAGGTGTTCCACGCTGATCATGCCGGCCACGCTGCCGGAGCCACCCGGTCGTGCGCTGCGGCCGACGGTCTCGTCCGGCGGCTACCTTGGTCGACGCCAGGGTCTCGACTTTGGTAGCTGGTCGGCCCGCCGGGCGGCTGCCTAGCATGGTCGCGTGACCAGTGCCGCCGTACCGGAGCACCCCTGGCTGCTGCCGGGGGCGCTGAGCGTCGATCCGGCGGCGCGGGTGGGGCTGGGGCCGCGTCGCACGACCCGCGACTGGGTGGTGGACGGCTTCTGCTTCCTGCTCTCCCTCGGCTGGGTCCTGCTCGCCACGGCCGACGCGGCCTCCGCCGACCCGGAGTTCGCCACGCCGCTGCCGCAGCGCTGGATGGTTCCGGCCGACGCCCTGCTCGGGCTCGCCTGCTGCGCGCTGATCTGGCTGCGGCGCCGGTGGCCGATGGGGCTCGCCGTCGCGACCGTGCCGCTGACCCTGTTCTCGATGGCGGCGGCGATCCCGCTGCTGATCATCTACTTCACCGTGGTGGTGCACCGGCGCACGGCCGTCGCGCTGGGATTGACCGCCGCCGGTCTGGTCACCAACTTCGCCTTCAGCTACCTGCGCCCGGACCCGCAGATGTCGTACTGGGCGACCACCGCCTGGGGGGTGGTGCTCAGCCTCTCCGTGCTGGCCTGGGGGATGTTCGTCCGGGCCCGGCGGCAGCTCGTCGTGTCGCTGCGCGAGCGCGCCGAGCGGGCCGAGACGGAGCAGCAGTTGCGGGTGGCGCAGGCCCGGCACCTGGAGCGCACCCGGATCGCCCGCGAGATGCACGACGTGCTGGCACACCGGATCTCGCTGCTCAGCCTGCACGCCGGCGCGCTGGAGTTCCGGCCGGACGCGCCGCCGGAGGAGGTGGCGCGGGCGGCCGGGGTGATCCGGGGCAGCGCCCACGCCGCGTTGCAGGATCTGCGCGAGGTGATCGGGGTGCTCCGCGCGGAGACCACCGCCGAGGAGGATCCCGAGCGCCCGCAGCCCACCCTGGGCGATCTGCCGGCGCTCGTCGAGGAGTCCCGGTCGGCCGGGGCGCGGATCGGCGTCCGCGAGGTGGTCACCTCGGCGGAGCGGGTGCCCGCGGCGGTGGGGCGCAGCGTCTACCGGATCGTGCAGGAGGGGCTCACCAACGCCCGCAAGCACGCCGCCGGCGCGGCGGTCACCGTCGACGTGGCCGGCGCCCCCGGCGACGGGCTGACCGTGGAGATCCGCAACCGGTGGCCGGTCGGCGGCATCGCGGGCCCGGAGATCCCCGGCGCCGGCACCGGCCTGGTCGGCATCGCGGAGCGGGTCAGCCTGGCCGGCGGCCGGCTGGAGTACGGGCGGGACGACGCGGGCGACTTCCGGCTGGCCGCCTGGCTGCCGTGGCCGGCGTGAGCGGGCCGGGCCCCGACCCCGGCCGGCCGGTACGGGTGCTGCTCGTCGACGACGACGCGCTGGTGCGGGCCGGCCTGTCGATGATCCTCGGCGGGGTGCCGGACCTGCTCGTGGTCGGGGAGGCCGCCGACGGCAGCGAGGTGCCCGCCGCCGTGGCCGCCTGCGCGCCGGACGTGGTGCTGATGGACATCCGGATGCCCCGGCTCGACGGCCTCGCGGCCACCGAGGCGCTGCGCGCGTCGCCCGACCCGCCCGAGGTGCTGGTGCTGACCACCTTCGACGCCGACGAGCAGGTGCTCCGGGCGTTGCGGGCCGGGGCCGGCGGCTTCCTGCTCAAGGACACCCCGCCGGCCGAGATCGTGCGGGCGGTGCGCCGGGTGGCGGCGGGCGAGGCGACGCTCTCCCCGGCGGTGACCCGCCGGCTGATCGACCACGTGACCGCGCCGGGCGCGGCGGGCGGCCCCGACCCGCGCCGGGAGCGGGCGCTGCGGCTGCTCGCCGGGCTCAGCGACCGGGAGCGCGAGGTCGCGGTCGCGCTCGGGCAGGGCCGGACGAACGCGGAGATCGCCGCCGAGCTGTTCATGAGCGTCGCGACCGTCAAGGCGTACGTGTCGCGGCTGCTGGTGAAGCTGGGCCTCAACAACCGGGTCCAGGTCGCCCTGCTGGTGCACGACGCCGGCCTCGTCTGAGACGCGATTGAACCTTCCGGGGGCGGGGGCCGTACCAGTCGCCGAGGATGCGGTGCGGCGGGTCAGCCGCACCGCTGCCGGAGCCGCGGGAGGCCTGCCGTGCGGGTTGGTGAGCAGTCGACGGATCCCATCGACCAGATCCTGGGCGAGGTGCCGGTGCCGGCGCCCCTGACCCCCGAGGACGTCCGGCTCGCGGTCCGGGCGGTGGTGGTGCACGCCGCCGAGGAGTGGCCGGCCGGGCCGCTGTGCCGCAACGACGGCGCGACGTACCCGTGCCGGCTGCACCGCTGGGGCCGGCGGGTGCTGGCGCGGCACGGGCTCAACGAGCGGCAGATCGACGCCCTGGTGCGGCACGGCAACCCCTTCGTGCACGTGCCGTTCCCGTTCACGGTGACCGGCCCCGCGCCGGGCAGCCGCGCAGCATGTACCACCGGCGGGCATCCGGGCGGCCCGCGCGCGGTCGCGCCCGGCGCCCGTCCCGCCGGCCCCGCCCGGCCGGTGGCTCCCCCCGCCACCGCGCCGCGCTGGCCCCGGGCGAGCTGAGCGGGTTCGTCCGCCGGCGGGACCGCCGGTCCCCGGCACGTCGAGCGGAGGTACGCCCG
>NZ_SLVT01000004.1:338470-452425 GCF_004345505.1 Micromonospora sp. CNZ303
CCGCTCGGCGGGACCGCCGGTCCCCGGCACGCCGGGCGGAGGTACGCCCGCTCGGCGGGACCGCCGGTCCCCGGCACGCCGGGCGGAGGTACGCCCGCTCGGCGGGACCGCCGGTCCCCGGCACGCCGGGCGGAGGTACGCCCGGTCGGCGGCACCCGGGGACACGACGCCGGCCCGGTGCGCGGGGTGGCACCCGCGCACCGGACCGGCGTCGTCGTTCGCCCGGTTCGGCGTGGCCTGTCCGCGCGGCTCAGTCGCGGCCGGCGCCGATGCCGCAGTCCGGCGCGGACCAGCTGGTGGTGTTCGGGGTGTCGTCGCTGTTGTTCTCCCGCCGCGAGTCCACGTGCACGTGGTCGTCGTGATCCGGGTAACCGGGGCCGTAGATCCCGCTGAAGCCCCGGTTGCGGGCGTCGCGGGCGATCTGGCACAGCGAGCTGGTGCGCGACACCACGTCGGCGGCGTTGCCGTAGAGGTGCTGGCTGTCGGACGCCCCGCCGACCCGGTCGTTGCAGGTGCGACTGCGGAAACCGCTGCTGACGAGGAGGGGCTTGTCGCCGAGGCTGCGCCGCAACGCCTCCAGCTTCCACATCGTGCGCAGCGCGTTCTGCCGGGTCTGCGCGGCGGAGAGCGGACCGCCGCTCCAGCCCCCGCGACCGCAGCCGTCGTCCATCTCGCTGTAGCTGAAGTGCCGCGGCGTGCAGTCGTTGTCCTGGAGGTCGTAGAGCTTGCCGTACGTCTGCGGTCCGGCGATGCCGTCGGCGCGCAGCCCGTACGCGGCCTGGAACCGCTTGACCGCGGCGGCGGTCTTCGGTCCGTAGCGGCCGTCGTTCTCCACGATGTCCCGGTTGCCGGCCCATCCGGCGACCCGGATCTGCAACTGGCGGACGTCGTCGCCGGAGCGCCCCTGGTAGAGGTTGCGCTTCCACGTGTAGCAGCCGTCGGCGTGGGCCGCTGGCGCGGCGGCCACCGTGGCGACAGCGGCTGCCGGCAACGCCAGGGCGAATGCGACAGCGGCCCGTTTCAGGGTGTTAACGCGCACAGAAGTCCTCCCGATAGGAGTGGGAATGGGGTGGCATCCGGGACATCGGCCTGCCCGTCCCGCATTTCCACCCTGGCAGGCCGACGGGTGGTTCGCGGCGATTAACAAGAATTGTCCTCACGATTCGCCGTTCCTGAGCGTTGCCTGGGCATTACGCGAATTGCGAACCGCCCATTGACCGGCAACAGGCCACAGGAAAGCGCGAACGGCGCGCAAAACCGCAGGTCGGCACGCGCCGGGTGATGCTCTCCCGTCGGACCGACCCGGTAACGTCAGCGCCGGCGGTACCGGGGAGGGGGCGGCATGGCACGCGGTGGCGTCTTCTGCATCGAGGGCCAGTGGCACCGCGACCTCAACGAGCGCGGCTCCGTCCTGCCCACCCTGGAACTGCTCGAACGGCTCGGAAAGATCCGGTTCATCCACAAGGACGCCGCCACCCGCGACGAACTCTTCTACTTCGTCGACCGCTGGCTGCTCAAGCAGTACGCCGACCACCGGGTCGGCTTCTTCGCCATGCACGGCGAGCCGAGTCGGCTCTGCCTCACCGACTGGGAATCGGTGGCGCTCGCCGACGTCGCCGAGCTGATGGCGGGCCGCTGCGAGGGCCGGCGGCTCTATTTCGGCAGCTGTTCGGTGCTGCGCGCCTCCGACGCGGTGCTGCGGGACTTCCTCGAGGCCACCGGAGCGGCCCTGATCTGCGGATACACCCGGGAGGTGGACTGGGTCGAGTCGGCCGCCTTCGAGACCGTCCTGCTCGACGTGCTGGCCAACGGGCAGCGCCACAACGCCGCCGAGCTGCGGATGGGCTCCGCGCACTGGGCGCCCCTCGCCTCGTACCTCGGCTTCCGGGTGATCTACGCCAACGGCCGCGCCTGGCGGCCCTCGGTCCGCCCCCGGGTGCCGGCCCAGCCCGCCGCCGGCCGCGCCGCCCCGCGACCCCGCTGAGGCCGCCGCGCCGCCGCACCATCCCGGTGTGCGCCGGGCCTGTTCGTCCGGTGCGGTCGCCGGGCGACGGGCGCCCTGGTAGGAACGAACGATGGCACGCAGCATCGCGACGAACACCCAGGTCGACCGGGCCGGGCTGACCGAGTTCCTCCGGCCGAGGCACCGGGTGGTGCTCATGACCACCCGCGCCGACGGTCGGCCGCAGTCGTCCCCGGTGTCCGCCGGGGTGGACGGCGAGGGCCGGTTGGTGATCTCCACCTATCCCGAGCGGGCCAAGGTCGCCAACATCCGTCGTGACCCACGGGTGTCGGCGTGCGTGCTCTCCGACGACTGGAACGGCCCGTGGGTGCAGCTCGACGGCACCGCCGAGGTGCTGGACCTGCCGGCGGCGCTGGAGCCGCTCGTGGAGTACTTCCGCTGCATCTCGGGCGAGCACCCGGACTGGGACGAGTACCGGGCGGCGATGGTCCGCCAGGGCAAGTCGCTGATCCGGGTCACCATCGACGCCTGGGGCCCGGTCGCCACCGGCGGCTTCCCCGCCCGCCTCGCCGACTGATCCAGCGCCCACGGCACCGCCGGCCGCCCCGCGCCGCTCAGTACGCGGCGGTGAAGCGGGCGTTCTCGTGGCGCGGCTGTTCGATCTCGTCCACGATCGCCACCGCCAGGTCCTCGTAGCTGAGCACCGAGCGGCCCTCGTGATCGGTCACCGGCTGGTCGCCGCCGGTGCGGTAGTGCCCGGTGCGCTCGCCCGGGTGGAACTCCAACGGCGGCGGCGAGACGTACGTCCAGGTCACCCCGTCGGCCGAGGAGCGGTAGAAGTCGAGGGCCTCGGCCTGCCCGCGCGCCGCCTCGCGGTACTCCTCGGGGAAGTCCGGCTCGTCGAGGTAGCGGGTGCCCTTCGGGGTGAGCAGGGTCGACCCGCCGCCCACGTGGATGATCCGGGGCGCGGCCGGCATGCCGCGCAGCGCGCCGACCAGGTTGCGCGCCGCGTCGAGCCAGAGGGCGTGCTCGCCGCCGCCGATCGCCACCACCATGGCGTCCGTGTCGGGCGCCAGTTCGCGTACGCTCCGCTCGCTGGTGGCGTCCCCGGTTACCACCGTGACCGCCGGCGGCAGGTACGAGGTGGCCTCCGGCCGGCGCACCGCCGCGGTGACCCGGTGCCCCCGGCCGACCGCCTCGGCGGCGATCCGCGACCCCGCGGTGCCACCCGCGCCGAACACGACGATGTTGCTCATGGCCGACCGCCTCCCGTCCTGCCCGACCTGGTCCGCCTCCAGGCTATTGACCTCCCCGACCGGCCGGTGCCGTTACCGCGATCCCGGCCGTCGCGGGCAAGCCGCGCCCGGGCTCAGTCGACCAGGGCGGAGTAGACGAGCTGCCGCAGCTGCGGTCGGATCGGGTAGGTGCTCGACGGCATGAGCTGGGTGAAGAACAGGGCCGTGACCTCCTCGGCCGGGTCGACCCAGAAGGCCGTGCTCGCCACGCCGCCCCAGTAGTACTCGCCGGGGCTGCTCGGCACCCGGCTCGGCACGGGGTCGTCGACGACGGCGAAACCGAGCCCGAAGCCGATCCCGTCGAGGGTGGTCTCGGCGAAGCCACCGGCGGAGAGGGTCTCCAGGTCCTGCCCGCCGGGCAGGTGGTTGCGGGTCATGAAGCGCACCGTGCGCGGCCCCAACAGGCGTGCCCCGTCCAGTTCGCCGCCGCGCAGCAGCATCTGGGTGAACCGGTGGTAGTCGGCGGCGCTGGAGATCAGGCCGCCGCCGCCGGAGAGCAGCAGCGGCTTCTCGTACGCCAGGGCGCCCAGCTTGTCGTAGCGGAACGCGCGGCCGGTGCGCGGGTCGGGCGCGTAGAGGGCGGCGAGCCGGTCGGCGGTGTCGCCCTCGGCCCACCAGTGCGTGTCGGTCATGCCGAGCGGGCGGAAGATCCGGTCGGCGAAGAAGGCGTCGAGGCTCTGCCCGGAGACCACCTCCACGAGCCGGCCGAGCACGTCGGTGGCGACCGAGTAGCCCCACGCCGTGCCGGGCTGGAACAGCAGCGGCAGCTCGCCGAACGCCTTACAGGCCGTCGCCAGGTCGACGTCCGCCGGCGGGTACAGGTCGTAGCCGGCGGCCCGGTAGATGCCGTCGACCACCGAGGTTTGCATGAAGCCGTACGTCAGGCCGGCGGTGTGGGTGAGCAGGTGCCACACCCGGATCGGCTCGACCGCCGGCACCGTGAAGGGCTTGAGCGCCGAGCCCTTGGAGTAGACCCGCAGGTCGGCGAACTCGGGCAGCCACCGGCTGATCTCGTCGGTCAGCTCGAAGCGGCCCTCCTCCCACAGGATCATGGCGGCGACGGAGGTGACGGGCTTGGTCATCGAGTAGATGCGCCAGAGCGTGTCCGCCTCGACGGGCCTGCCCGCCTCCGCGTCGCGCAGCCCGTACGTCGACGAGTGGGCGATCTCGCCGCGGCGGGTGACCAGCACCTGCCAGCCGGCGAGGCGACCGTCGTCGACGTACCTGCCGAAGTGCTCGTCGATGCGCGCCAACCGCGCCGGGTCGAAGCCGATCTGGTCCGGGTCGATGCTGCGTGCCACACTCACGTCGCCGAAACTACTAGCCGGTACGCCTCGGTGGGAAGGGTCGCCCGCCGTCGTCCCACCCCCTCGGTAGCCTGGTCCGATGCCCGAGCTGACCGAGGACGAGACCTTCCGCAACGAGGACTGGTACGCCGAGGAGTTGGTGGACCGGCACTTCGTCCGCTGCACGTTCTTCGACGTCGACCTGTCCGAGGCGGTGAGCCGGGGCGCGGTCTTCGACGGCTGCACCTTCGGCAACACGCGCTTCAACTCCTCCCGGCACACCGACTCGGCCTTCACCCGCTGCACCTTCCAGCGGTGCAACCTCTTCGAGGCGGAGTTCACCGGCTGCAAGCTCGTGGGCAGCACCTTCGCCCAGTGCGACCTGCGGCCGCTGACGGTCGCCGGCGGCGACTGGTCGTTCGTCGCGCTGCTCGGCGCCGACCTGCGCGGGGTCCGCATCACCGACGTGCGGATGCGCGAGGCGGACCTGACCGGGGCCAACCTGACCGGGGCCACGGTGACCGGCGTCGACCTCTCCGCCGCGCAGCTGCACCGCTGCCGGCTGACCGGGGCCGACCTGCGCGGCAGCGACCTGACCGCGCTCGACCCGACGGCGGTGGAGCGGGCCGGGGCGATCGTCGACGCCGCGCAGGCCATGGTGATCGCGCAGGCGCTGGGCTTCGAGATCCGCTGAGAGAGCGACCCCGGGCGTCCCGATCGCCTGCCGGGCCGGCGGCGCCGACCCGAGACCACCGTCCTGGTCGATGTCCGCTACCGTCCGGTGACGAACTGGACACGCCCGTCCGTCCGGCGCGAGGGACGAGGCGGTGCGGGCGCGGGCCGTCCACAACGGACGGCCGCGTCCGGCCGGGGCCGGTGGGGAGTGGAGGGCCGGTGGCGGAGGAAGACCTCACCCGACAGCACATCCGCCCGTCGGGACACGGCGACCCGGCAGCCCCGCCCGGGACACGGCATCCGCCCCTTCCGCCGGCCGGGCACACCCGCACCGGCCTGCGGCGGCTGGCCCGGGCACGGCAGCGCCGCCGGTGGGCCGTCGAGGGGATCGCGGTGGTCGCCTGCCTGATCGCCCTCGTGTCGTACCTGACCGCCGGCGACCCCGAGCCGGGCGGGGAGTCCGCCGGCGACGTACCGGCGGACGCCGGCCGGCCGAGCGGCTTCCCCGGGCTGGAGGGACGCGACCTCGACGCCGGTCTGGTCTCGCCCGGGCTGCGGCCCCGGCAGCGTCCGCCGTCCCCGTCCCCGGCGCCGCCGACGCCGCCGGTGCCACCGGCGCCGTCGACGTCGGCGCCGCCGGTGCGGGCGGTGCTCGCGGCCACCATGGCCGAGGCGCCGGGCGAGGTCGACCTGACCACGGTGGGCCGCCGCGACTGGGTCCACTGGGGCCTGCGCGGCGCGGAGTCGACGGTCCGCAAGCGCGGCGGCTCCGGCGAGATCCGCGACGAGGGCGGCACCGGCCGGCGGGGCGGCTGGGACGACAACCAGGAGAGCTTCAGCTGGCGCGACGGCAGCCCGGTGGCGTCGGCGAGCGGCTCGCCGCACGGGGTCTACCGGTGTGGCACCGGCAGCGGCTTCACGCTCGCGGTGGCCGCCGACGGCCAGGCGCGCACCGTCCGGCTGTACGGCGGGGTGTGGATGGCCCGGGGCCGGCTGGACGCCCGACTCTCCGTCGGCGGTCCGAGCCGGACCCTGCGGGTCGAGGACCGGCACACCAGCCGGTCCACCGAGTTCACCATCCGCTTCCAGGCGCCGAAGGGCAGCCGGCTGGTGCTGACCTGGACGGTGGAGCAGGCGTTCAGCGACGACTGCGGCAACGTCGGCGTCCAGGCGGTCGCGCTGCGCTGACCCCGGTGCCCGGGCGGCCCCGTTCGCCCGGCGACCGGCCGCCGCCCGGAGTAGCGTGATCGCGACGACCGGGTGCGCGAGGGCGAACGGGAGGACCGATGGGCGAGCAGGTGCTGGACAGCCCGCAGGGCTGGGTGGCCGACCACATCCGGCGGTACGTCGAGACCGGCGGCGCCGAGGGGCACGAGTGGCAGCCCGGGGTCTTCACGCTGCTGCTGACCACCAGGGGCCGGCGCAGCGGGAAGCTGCGGCGCACCGCGCTGATCTACGGCCGCGACGGCGACGCCTACCTGGTCGTCGCCTCGCAGGGCGGCGACCCGAAGCACCCGGCCTGGTACCTCAACCTGCTCGACGAGCCGCTGGTCGAGGTGCAGGTGGGCGCCGAGCGGTTCACCGCGCGGGCGCGAACCGCGACGGCGGGGGAGAAGCCGCGCATGTGGTCCACGATGGCCGCCATCTGGCCGGCGTACGACGAGTACCAGGAGAAGACCGACCGGGAGATCCCCGTCGTCGTGCTCGACCGCGTCTGAGCGGGGCGAGCCGCCGCCGTCGTTACCCCACGGGTAATCGACGCCGGGCACGCGCCGGCGGGAGACTCGGCGTACCGCCCCGGTCGTCCGGCCGGGCGGACCGGCTCCCGGGAGGCACCATGCCCGCGTTCGCGCTCGCCCACCTGTACGACACCCCGGCCCACGAGGACATCCTCACCTACATCGAGCGGATCCAGGCCACGCTGGACCCGTTCGGCGGCCGGTTCCGGGTGCACGGCGCCGAGGTGGAGGTCAGGGAGGGCGACTGGCCGGGCACCGTGGTCATCATCGAGTTCCCCGACCTGGACCGGGCCCGGGCCTGGTACGACTCGCCGGCGTACCAGGAGATCCTGCCGCTGCGCACCCGGCACATCCCGGGCGCGACGCTGATCGTCGACGGCGTCGCCGACGACTACGACCCCCGTCGGACGGCCGCCCGGCTGCGGGCGCGGGCGGCCGGCTGACCGGCGGCGCCGCCCCGGCGGCGGTCCCGCCCGGGCCGCCGTCCGGCGCCGGCGGGCGGGTCCGTGTCCACCCTGCGGGACAGTTTGTCCGTCGCGCCGTGTCGCGCCTGTCGTAACTTTCTGCTGTCCATCTCCGACCATCCCTTGTGGAGGCCACACCGATGAGCAGCGTCACCGCCCGCACCGTCCGTCCGACCGCCCCCCGGGCCGCCGGGGAGCCGTCCGGGGAGGTGCTCCGGGAGATCCCGCTGCCGCCGTACGTGACCGTCGAGGACGCCCAGTTCGCCGTGCGGGCGGTCGTGGTGCACGCGCCCCGGACCTGGTCCGGCGGGACGGTCTGCCGCAACGACGCCAGCCCGCACCCGTGCCGGCTGCACCGCTGGGGTGCCCGGGTGCTGGCGCAGCGCGGCCTGCGTCCCGCCGAGATCGCCGCGCTGATCGAGCGCGGCGACCCGGCGGCCGAGCTGCCGCACCGCCCCGGCGCCTGAGTGCCGGCGGGGCCCCCGCACCGGGCCCCGCCGGCCGGTCAGCAGGCGTTCGGCTTGACCCAGGCGCACTCCAGGCCCTCCGGGACCCGGGGGGCGTCGGGCGCCGTCGGGGCCGCGACCCGCGCGCCGGTCACGCCCCTGCCCGTGTACGAGGCCAGGGCGATCGCGATCTGGTCCTCGAGCGTCTTCACGGAGGAGGCCAGGTAGTTGTTGAGCAGGATCGAGAACGCCAGCACCCGCCCGTCGGCGTCGGTGACGTAGCCGGAGAGGCCGGAGACGCCGGTCAGGCTGCCGGTCTTGGCGTGCACGTTGCCCGCCGCCGCCGTGCCCCGCATCCGGCTGCGCAGCGTGCCGCCGACGAACCGGTCCGCCTCGCCGGCGACCGGCAGGGCCGCGTACCAGGTGTCGAACCAGGGCTCGTCGCGCACAGCGGTGAGCAGGTCCACGAACTCGTCGGCGGGGATCAGGTTGCGCCGGGAGAGCCCGGAGCCGTCGCGCTGGCGCAGCGTGCCGGTGTCCATTCCGGCGTCGGCGACGTACTCGCTGATCGCGGTCAGCCCGGCCGACCAGGTGCCGGAGCCGGAGAGCACCCGGCCGATCTCCTTGGTCAGCACCTCGGCGTGCCCGTTGTTGGACAGCTTGAGGAACGGCACCATCAGTTGGGCCAGGGGCATCGAGCGGTGCCGCGCCACCTCGGCCGCGCCCTCCGGGGTGGCCTGGCCGAGCACCGTCCGACCGAGCACCCGTACGCCGTGCCGGCGCAGCGCCGAGCGGAAGACGTCGGCGGCGTAGCCGGTGGGCTCCCAGACGCTGACCCAGTCGCTCGACGGCGCGGCGCCGAGCGCGATCTGCCCGGTCACCACGACCGTGTTGCTGCCGTGCGCGCGCTCGAAGGAGACCGACGTCTCGCCGCCGGCGACCGTTTCGGCCCGGTTGTCGATCTTCAGGTACCGGGTGGCCGGGGTGGTGGTGACGACCGGACGCGCGCCGGCGGTCGCGCCGGGGGCGGCGTGGACGATGACGGTGCCCGCGTCGTAGTCGGTGTCCGGTGCCACGGTCAGGGCGGAGACCTGCGCGGCGTAGTAGTACGGCTCGTCGTCCCAGGTCCAGTCGGGGCCGAGGCGGGTGCTGTCGTAGCGGGTGTCGTCGGCCACCAGGTTGCCGGTGACCACCCGGACGCCCGCGGCGGCGACCCGCGCGGCCAGCGCGTCGTAGTCGGCGGCGAGCATGGTCGGGTCGCCGCCGCCGCGCAGGTAGAGGTTGCCGGAGACCAGGCCCGCACGGCGGGCGCCGCTGGTCCGCACCTCGGTGCTGAAGTGGTGGCCCGGCCCGAGCAGTTCCAGCGCCGCCGCCGAGGTCAGCAGCTTGGTGTTGGAGGCGGGCACCAGGCGGCGGTCGCCGTTGCGGTGGTAGACCGTCTCTCCGGTTGTCGCGTCCTTGACCACCACCGAGGCCTGCGCCCCGGCCAGCCGGCTGTCGGCGAGGATCGCGTCGATGGTGGCGTTCAGCCGGGTCGCCGCGGGGGTCGGGGACTCGGCGGTGGCGGTGGGTGCGCCCGCCGTGGCCGCGGCGGCGACGAGTGCCACCAGCGCGAGCGTCCGGGGGAAGAGACGACGATGCATGGGGTGATGCTGCCATGCAGGTATCTGCCAGAAAAGAGCGTCGATGGAAAGAAATCTTCCGTGAGCCCGGCGGCTGTGACCGGCGAGACGCTCCCGGCGGGCAGCCGGGCGGGTCCGCCCGTGTTGTAACCGGCATGGACGAGCGCTCCGTCGACGTGCTGGTGATCGGGGCCGGGCAGGCCGGCCTCTCCGCCGGCCACCACCTGGGCCGCGCCGGGTTCGCCCCCGGGGACGGCTTCGTGATCCTCGACGGGGGCGACGGGCCGGGCGGGGCGTGGCGGCACCGCTGGCCCACGCTGCGGCTCGACCGGGTGCACGGCTTCCACGACCTGCCCGGCCTGCCCTTCCCGGTGGCCGGGCCCGACCGGCCGGCGGCCGAGGTGGTCAGCGCCTACTTCGCCGCGTACGAGCGCGAGTTCGACCTGCCGGTGCGGCGGCCCGTGCGGGTCCGGGAGGTGCGCGACCGGGCCGACGGCCGGCTCGCCGTGCACACCGACCACGGCTCCTGGACCACCCGTGCCCTGGTCAACGCCACCGGCACCTGGACCCGACCGTTCTGGCCGCACTACCCCGGCCGGTCGACCTTCCGGGGCCGGCAGGTGCACACGGCCGACTACCGGGGACCGGCGGAGTTCGCCGGCCGGCGGGTCGTGGTGGTGGGCGGCGGGACGTCGGCCGTCCAGTTGCTCGCCGAGGTCTCCACCGTGGCCGCCGGCACCACCTGGGTGACCCGGCGCCCGCCCGACTTCCGCGACGAGGAGTTCACCCCCGAACGCGGGCGCGCGGCGGTGGCCCTGGTCGACGCGGCGGTACGCGCGGGCCGCCCGCCGGACAGCGTGGTCGGCGTGACGGGGCTGCCGCTCACGCCCGAACTGCGCCGGCTGCGCGAGCGTGGCGTGCTCGACCGGTTACCCGTCTTCGACCGGATCACGCCGGACGGCGTGGCCTGGGACGACGGGCGGTTCGTGCCCGCCGACGTGATCCTGTGGTGTACCGGTTTCCGGGCCGCGCTGGACCATCTCGCGCCGCTGCGCCTGCGCGCGCCGGGCGGCGGTATCACGATGGACGGCACCCGGGTGGTCGCCGACGAGCGGATTCACCTGATCGGGTACGGCCCCTCCGCGAGCACGATCGGCGCCAACCGGGCGGGCCGCGCGGCGGTACGCGAGATCCGGGCCCGGTTCGCCCCGGCCCGTGCGGCACACTGACCCCGCTCTATTTGACGGATGCCCCGGCAGGGGGCACCGTAGGCCGTGGAGGGGCCCTGAGCTGCCCCGAAGCGCGACGGCGATGTGCGTGTCGCCCTTCCATCGCCTCCCACGTGTGCTCGCCCGCGGGCCGAGCCCGGTCCCGCACCGCGAATCCGAGAATCCACGAGGAGTTCCGCCATGCTCACCATGACCGACAACGCCGTGCTGGTCATCCGAGACCTCGCCAACCAGCAGGACGTCGCCGAGGACGGCGGAGTGCGGATCGCCGCCGACACCGACGCGGGGTCGCTCACCGTCGAACTGGTCGCCGAACCGATCGAGGGCGACCACGTGGTCGACAACCAGGGCGCCCGCATCTTCCTGGACTCCGACGCCGCCGAACTGCTCGGCGACGCGTCGGTGGACGCGAGCGTCGACGACGAGGGCATCGTGCAGTTCGGGTTCACCGAGAAGCAGTGACGGCCGGGCGCCGCCTCCGCACCGGTGTCCGGCGGGGAGGCGCTCAGCCGGCCCGGCGGGTCTCCCCGCTGCGGTGCGGTCGGGCGGGACGGCCCCGCTCCGGAGGCGCCTGACCGGATCGCCACGGCCCTGGCCGGGACTCCCGCCCCCGCTGCGGCAGCGCGGCCAGCACGTGCGCCAGGTGGTGCGAGGTGCTCCACGCCGCCCAGTTGCTGGCGGACCCGGCGCCGGCGCCCCGGCGGGCACGCCGCAGGATCTCGTGGTCACCCCAGGAGAAGGCCGCGCCCGTGGCCGGCCAGTGCGGCGACGAGACCACGGTGCGGCACAGGTCCGCGAACCGGTCGTCGCCGCGTCCGCCCCGCCGCGACCAGCGGTACACCCACCAGACGCCGTCGGCGGTGTAGCGGACCGTGGGCAGCCGGTCTCCCGCCTGGTCGGCGCCGGGCACCGCGGAGCCGACGCCGTAGTCGCCGTACCCGACGCCGAGGTCGGCCAGCCGTTGCCAGAGCTGCCAGTCCCAGCGGTCGACGCGCACCGGTTCGTCGGTGGGCAGGGCGGACACCGCCGGGGGCATCCCGCCCGCCGCCACGCTCACGGAGCACCAGGCGTGCCGGCGGGCCCACTCCGACAACCGGCGGACCCGGGGCTCGGCCACCCGTACGTCGGCCCGGCAGCACACGTCGCCCGCGTCGAGGAGCAGGTCGCACTGCTCGGGCACCAGGCCGGTGAGCCGCCAGACCCGCTCCGCCGCCGCCGTGGCCGCGTCCGGGCCGGCGCGATCGTGCCCGACCCGCAGCCGGACGACCGCCCGTTGGGCGTGGGCCCGGGCCGCGGCGCCGTGCGCCACCAGGCGCCGGTCACTGTCCGCGAGCCCGATCACCGGCACCAGCGGTACGCCCCAGCGGACCAGCTCGGCCTCCGGGGCGTCGGGCAGGCCGGTGACGTCGACGGCCGTGAGCAGCCCGTCGGGCAGCCGACGGAGCACGTCCAGCGTGAACTGGTCGAGGACGGACACCTGGAGGACCGGGGCGAGCAGGGGGGCGACGACGTCGTCGAGATGACCGAGCGCCTCCAGCTCGCCCCGCCGGTTGGCGAGGATGGGGCGGTAGACCGGTTCCGCCGCCCGGCCCTCGTGGGCGGGCACCATACCCCAATGTAGCCAGACATCGGTGTCGGTCACAGGGCCGACCGGCCCGTCCCGTCCACCGGGGCGGGCGGCATCCGGCGCCGCCGACAACTCGCCGGAGGGCGTCGGGTCGCCGGCGTCGTGTCCTGGGCCGGGCCCGCCCGCCGCACCCATGCGCCGAGTGGCCGGCGCAGGCCACCGCCGCGCAGCCAGCGACGACGACGCCGCCGCCCCGCACTGCGGGACGGCGGCGCTACCGGCGACGGGTCAGTCGTCGTCGCCGTCGTCGTCGTCCGAGTCGTCGTCATCGTCGTCGTCCCGGTCGTCGTCGTCATCGTCGTCGACCGGCTCCTGCTCGGCCTTGACCACCGAGCCGTCGCCCCGGTCGACGTCGATCTCGTGCTCGGTCTGCCCGGCCACGATCTCGACGCTCCACACGGCCCGGCCGTCCTCGTCCTCGCGCTCGACCTCGACGATCTTGCCGCCGCCCGCCCGGGCCAGCGCGATCTCGCCGGCCCGCTGCTCGCTCACCGCGTCGCCGCCGGTGGCCGGCGCGCCGCTGCCCGACGGGGAGCCGGGCGCCGCCGGGGTGCCGCTGGTGGTCGGGGCGCTGCTCGTCGCCGGGGCGCTGCTCCCGGTGCCGCTCGGGGTGCCCGGCGTGGCCGGGGTCGTCGGGGCGGTGGTGGCGGCGGCCAGGGTGGTCGCCCGGGCCGCGCCGTTGTCGGCCGCCGCGACGCCGAAGGTCGCACCGGTCACGACGAGCACGGCCGCGCCTCCGAGCGACGCCAGCATCAGGGACTTGCGCTTCATCTCGTTCACCCTTCCTCGGTTGCTGGTTCCCAGGATCGCGCCCGCCCGGATAGCGCCACGCTGTTCGGACGCTAAGGCCGGGTTAAGCCTGTCCGGGCGCGGACCGGAGGACGGGTCAGGACGGGGGCGGGCCCAGTTCGAGGCGTACCTCGGCGCCCCCGGAGGGCGCGGCGTGCAGGGTGAGGCGGCCACCGCTGGACTGGGCGGCGCGGCGGGCGATGTCCAGGCCCAGGCCGGTCGAGCCGGCCGTGCTCGCGCCCCGGCCGATCGTGCCGGGCGGCATCCCCGGACCCTCGTCCGCCACGACCAGCGCCGCCCGGCCCGCCTCCTCCGCCGTCAGCCGGACGGCGAACGCGGTGCCGTCCGGGGTGTGCGCGAAGACGTTGCCGAGCAGGGCGTCCACCGCCGCCGCCAGCTCGTCGGCGGGCACGCCCACCGGCAGCGGTCCCGGCGCCAGGTCGAGCGTCACGGCCCGCCCGGTGTCCTCGGCCAGCACCGACCAGAACGCCACCCGCTCGGCCACCACGGCCGCCGCGTCGGCGCTGGCAGCCCCGGCCGTCGGCACCCGCCACCGGGCCTGTCGGATCAGGCCCGTGACCGCCCGCTCCAGCCCGTCCACGGCCGCGGTCACCCGGGCGGCGTCCTCCGGGTCGCGCAGCGCCTCGGCCTCCAGGCGGAGCGCCGTCAGCGGGGTACGCAGGCGGTGCGAGAGGTCCGCGACCTCCTCCCGCTCCTGCACCAGCAGCACCTGGATCCGGCCGGCGAGGTGGTTGAGTGCGCCGGCCACCTCGCGCAGCTCGCGCGGCCCGGCGGGCGTGACGCGCGCGGCCAGCTCCGCGTTCGCCAGCCGGTGCGACACCGCCGAGAGCTCACCGATCGGCCGGACCAGGGTGCGGGCCAGCCGGTCGGCGACGGCCAGCCCGATCAGCACCAGCAGCACGCCGAGCAGGGCCAGGACCAGCCAGGACCGGGTCACCCCGGCGGTCAGCTCGGCGGGCGGGACGACCGTACGGATCACGCCGGTGCCGTCCGGGCGGCCCTGCACGGCGATCACCACCTCCCGCCCGCGCCCGGACTCGGCGGTGAGGCTCTGCCCCCGCTCCGCCAGCGCCACCGCGGCCGTACGGGGGGCCGGGGCGCCGAGCACCGTGCCGTCGGGCAGGAACACCGTGACCGGCCGCGCGGACTCCGTGGCCAGCTGGTCGACGGTCAGCCGGATCGTCGCGGTGTCGGCGGTGCCGACGACGGTGACGAGGCTCTGCGCGTCGGCCGTGGCCCGCACGGTGGCCCGGTCCGCCGCGACCGTACGCACCAGCAGCGCCAGCGGCACCAGGAAGGCGACCAGGGTGAGCACGCTGACCGCGGCGACCAGCAGCGCCAGGCGGGCCCTCATCCGGCGCTCCCCGGCGCTTCGAGCCGGACCCCGACGCCCCGGACGGTGTGCAGGTAGCGGGGCGCCTGCGCGCTCTCCCCGAGCTTGCGCCGCAGCCAGGACAGGTGCACGTCCACGGTCTTGTCGGCGCCGCCGTACGGGACCCGCCACACCTCGGCGAGCAGCTCCCGCTTGGTGACCACCTGGCCGGGCCGGCCCGCGAGGTGGTGCAGCAGGTCGAACTCGCGCGGGGTCAGCTCGACGGGCGCACCGTCCAGGGTGACCTGCCGCGACCGCGGGTCGACCCGCAGCCCGCCCACCACCAGTGCCGGGTCCCCCTCCGGGGCGGACCCGCTCCCGCGCCGGAGCACCGCCCGGATCCGCGCGTCGAGTTGCGCGGCCGTGAACGGCTTCACCACGTAGTCGTCCGCCCCGGCGTCCAGCACCCCGACGATCTCGGTCTCGTCGTCGCGGGCGGTGGCGACGATCACCGGTACGGCGCTGACCGCGCGGAGCATCCGCAGCAGCTCCCGGCCGTCCAGATCGGGCAGTCCCAGGTCGAGCACCACCAGGTCGGGCCGGTCGTCCAGCGCGTCGCGCAGGCCGGTCATCGCCGTCGAGGCGGCGGCCACCGCGTGCCCCCGCTCGCGCAGTGCCCGCAGCAGCGGCGTACGGATCGTCAGGTCGTCCTCGATGAGCAGCAGGCGGGCCACAGGTGGCAGGCTAGCCGCCACGCGGCGTGCCGGCCCGGACGTTAACCCTCCCTTAGCCTCGTCCGGTGCTCGTCCCAACCCCGGATCGGTCAGACTCGGGGAATGCGCCGCCGTTCGTTCCTCGCCGTCGCCGGGTGGCTGGCCACCGCCGCCCTCGCCACCCTGATCGGGGTGGCCGCGATCCGGTGGGTGGGGGAGAGCATCGCCGGCACCCCCGGCGGGGTGCTCAGCCAGGAGGAGATCGAGCGTGCCCTGGCCTCGCCCGGGCCCACGGTCCCCGGGGCCGGCGGACCGTCGTCCCCGGCGGCGGGCGGGACCGGCGGGCCGTCGTCGCCGGTAGCGCCGGGCTCGACCCCGGCGGGGGCACGTCGGGCCTTCGCCACGACGGGTGGCAGCGCGGTCGTCGAGTGCGGCCCGGGCGGGGTACGGCTGGTCTCCTGGACGCCCGCCCCGGGCTACCGGGTCTCGGACGCGGAGCCGGGGCCGGACGACGACGTGGAGGTCGCCTTCGCCGGCCCGTCCGGGGAGTTCGAGCTGAAGCTGCGCTGCGTGGGGCTGGAGCCGGTGTCGGTCGAGGACGACGACTGAGCCGGACACGAGCGCGCGGCGCCGTTCGGATCCCGGGGATCGGAACGTCGCCGCGCTCTGGCCGTCTCCCACCACCGCAGCCGTACGGCGGTACGCCGGCGGGGACCTGGCTCGACCGGCCATCGTGCGCCGGCTACTCCCTCGATCCCCGTTCATCAGGGATCGAAACCCCCGAGGAGTGGCGAATTCCACCATCTGCGAGTCCCGGCGTGGCGTCGGGCCGCAGCGGGTATGTGCGTCGGCATGGAGCATTTCACTATCGCGACCGTCGCCGAGAAGAGCCCGGACTTCCGGCGGGTGCTGTGGACCGGTGAGCACACCCAGCTGGTGATCATGACGATTCCGCCGGGTGGCGAGATCGGCGAGGAGGTCCACGAGGGCATCGACCAGATCCTGACCTTCGTCAGCGGTACGGGCGAGGCGCAGGTGGCGGGGGAGAAGCGCGAGGTCGTGCAGGGCGACCTGGTGGTGGTGCCGGCCGGCACGAAGCACAACTTCGTCAACACCGGCCCCAACCCGCTGGTGCTCTACACGGTCTACGGCCCGCCCGAGCACGCCGACCAGGCGGTGCACCGGACCAAGGAGGAGGCCGACGCGGCCGAGGCCGCCGGCGAGGACGAACCGCCCACCTCCTGACCGTCGGTGCCGCCTGAGGGGGGCGGAACGGGGTACCCGCAGCGGGTGGACCAACTGGCGATCTCCGACTACGGGTTCCTCTCCGACTGCCGTTCGGGCGCCCTGGTCGGTCGGGACGGCTCGATCGACTGGTGGTGTCCGGACCGGTTCGACTCCCCGTCGGTCTTCGGCCGCGTGCTCGACACGGAGGCCGGGCACTTCCGGCTGGCGCCCACCGCCGCCGGGCTTCCCGGGCACCGGGTGGAGCGGGCGTACGTGGCCGACACGCTGGTGCTGCGCACCGTGCACCACACGCCGGAGGGGAGCGTCGCGGTCACCGACGCGCTCGCCGCCGAGTTCGGCGCCCGTGGCCACCAGCTGGGGATGAACTCCCCGGCGGTGCTGCTACGGGTCGTGGAGGGACTGGCCGGGCGGGTGCGGATGTCGCTCGACTTCCGCCCCCGCCCGGAGTACGGCCTGCTCACCCCGTACCTGCACGGGCAGCCCGACGGCGGGGTGCTGGCCGCGGCCGGTCCGGTGGTGCTGGCGCTGCACACCGGCGGGGTGCCGCCGCACGTCGACCGGGACCGGGTCCGGCAGGAGTTCGAGGTCTCCGCCGGGCAGGTGGTCGGCTTCGACGTGGCGTACGGGCAGGCGTACGGGACGGTGCCGGCCCGGCTGGAGCCGGTGGCCGCGCTCGCCGAGACGGTGCAGGCCTGGCAGGCCTACCGCGAGTCGCACCACTACGACGGCCGCTACCGGGAGCAGGTCCGGCACAGCGCGACCGTGCTCACCGGCCTCACGTACGCCCGCAGTGGCGCGGTGGTCGCGGCCCTGACCACGTCGCTGCCGGAGCGGATCGGCGGCGACCGCAACTACGACTACCGCTACTCGTGGCTGCGCGACTTCGCCATGACGCTGCGCGCCCTCTGGGTGGCGGCCTGCCCGTCCGAGGCGTCCCGGCTCTTCGCCTGGGCGGCCCGCTCGATCGGCCGGGTCGGCCCCGACCCCGTGCCCGTGCTCTTCGGTCTGGAGGGGGAGCGCGACGTCTCCGAGCACGAGTGCGCCCACCTGCGCGGCTACGGCGGCAGCCTGCCGGTACGGGTCGGCAACGACGCCTGGCGGCAGCGCCAGCTCGACGTGCCGGGCGAGGTGCTCTCGGCGGTCTGGCAGCTGCGCGACCACCTCGGGGAGTCGTTCGACACGGAACTGCGTGAGATGGTGCTCGGCCTGGCCGAGCAGGTCGCCGCCACCTGGCACCTGCCCGACCGGGGCATCTGGGAGACCCGGGACACCGACCGGCACTACCTCACGTCGAAGGTGCTCTGCTGGGTGGCGCTGGACCGGGCGGTGCGGCTCGCGCCCCGGCTCGGCGACCGGGCCGACGCGCGGCGGTGGGCGAGGATCCGCGACGAGATCCGGACCGCCGTGCTGCGCGACGGCTGGCACGAGCGGACGGGCGCGTTCGGCGGCGCGTTCGGCTCGCCGGAGCTGGACGCCTCCGTGCTGCTGCTGCCGCTGGTGGGGTTCCTGCCGGCGACCGACCCGCGGATGCGCGCGACCATCGAGGCCGTCGAGCGGGGGCTGGGCGCCGGGGAGGGACTCGTCCGCCGCTGGGACACCGACCCGGCGGGCTTCCTGCCCTGCTCGTTCTGGCTGGTGGAGTGCCTGGTCCTGGCCGGTGAGCAGGGCCGGGCCGAGGCGCTCTTCGAGCGGCTGCTCGGGCACGCCAACGACATCGGCCTGTTCAGCGAGCAGATCGACCCGCGCTCCGGCGCGCAGGTCGGCAACACCCCGCAGGCGCTGTCGCACATCGGCCTGGTCAGCGCCGCCTGGCGGCTGACCGACCCCACCACGGACTGACGAGGGTGTAAGGAAGGGGCCCTTCCTTACACCTCAGGCGGGGAGCACCGGCACGCCGGTGACGTCCACCGTCTCCGGGTACTTCACGCCGGCCCCGGTGTTGAGCACCACCACGCGTTCGCCGGCCCGGATCCAGCCGCCGGCGCGCAGGTGCCGGGCGGCGGTCAGGCAGGCGGCCCCCTCCGGGCAGAGCAGCAGCCCTTCGCGGGCGGCGAAGTCCCGCAGGTCGGCCAGGATCTCGGCGTCGTCCACGGCGATCGCGGTGCCGGCGCTGGCGCGTAGCGCGTCGAGGATCAGCTCGTCGCCGAGCGGGGCCGGCACGGTGATGCCGAACGCCACGGTGTGCGCGTCGGCCCAGGGCCGCGCCCGCTGCTCACCAGCGGCGAAGGCGCGGACGATCGGCGCGCAGCCCGTCGACTGCACCGCGACCAGGCGGGGCAGCCTGTCCTCGATCCAGCCCAGCTCGCGCAGCTCGTGCAGCGCCTTGTGGATGCCGATCAGGCCGACCCCGCCGCCGGTGGGATAGATGATCACGTCCGGCACCTGCCAGCCGAGCTGCTCGACGATCTCGTACCCCATCGTCTTCTTGCCCTCGAGCCGGTACGGCTCCCGCAGCGTGCCGGCGTCGAAGATCGCGCCGCCGGAGCCGGCGACCAGCCCCGCGACGTGCCGCCCGGCGTCACCGATCAGCCCGTCGACCAGGCGCAGGTCGGCCCCGGCGGCCACGCACTCGCGCCGGCAGATGGCCGGCGCGTCCAGCGGCATGACGATGGTCGCGCCCAGCCCGGCCCGCGCGGCGTAGGTGGCCCAGGCCGCGCCCGCGTTGCCGTTGGTGGGCATGGCGATGCGCGTCACGCCCAGCTCGCGGGCCCGGCTGACGCCCACCGCCGCGCCGCGCGCCTTGAACGAGCCGGTCGGGGTGAGCCCCTCGTCCTTGACCAGCAGGTCCGGAATGCCGATCTCCGCGCCGTAGGCCGGGGTGCGCAGCAGCGGCGTCCAGCCCTCGCCCAGCGTGGTCTCGTGCCGGGGGTCGGCCACCGGCAGCAGCTCGCGGTAGCGCCACAGGTCGGCCGGGCGCAGGGGGAACCGTTCCGGGGTGAGCACCTTCGCCACCGCCGCCAGGTCGTAGCGGGCCAGCAGCGGGGATCCGCAGTCGCAGAGGTTGGTCAGCTTGGTGGCGTCGTGCTCCCGCCCGCAGCGCGGGCACTCCAGGTGCGTCAGGTACACGATGCTCCTCGCCGTCTCAGCTCGTGTCTCGGCTCGCGTCGATGCTCAGCCAGCGCCGGCTGCGCCCGCCCGGCTCGTAGACCGAGTCCAGGCGCTTCGCCACCACCCCGGGCAGCCCCTGCTCCCGCCCGGTCCGCAGCGCTTCCCGGCCGGCACCGGGGAACCACGGCGGAGTCTGCCAGTGCGGGCCGGCGAGCGCCAGGCCGTCGAGCAGCTCCCGGCGCTGCGCGTACGGCAGGTCGAGGCTGGTCACGCCCTCCATCCAGAGCAGATCGAAGATCAGGTACTGGGCGTCGGGGGTCCGGCGTCCGCCGCGCGCCGGCCGCACCCGGCCGGCGGCGTCGATGCGCACCAGGACGCCGTCCAGCACGGCCTCCGTGGGCGCCAGTTCCTCGGCCAGCTCCCGCAGCCAGGGGTACGTCCCGGAGACGTCCTCGTCGTCCTCCGCGAGCAGCCGCAGCCGCCCACCCGAGACGTACGCGACCGCGCGCACCCCGTCCCAGCGCAGCTCGTAGCCCCACTCGGGCTCGTCCGTCGGCAGCTTCGCCGCCCGGGTGGGGTGCATCGGGCGGATCAGCTCCGGCATGCTCGTCCAGCCCTCCGGCGGCGGGTCGGTGCGCCGGACCATCCAGTCCCGCCCGCTCCTGCCGCCGGTGGCGAAGAGGACGTACCGCCCGGAGGTGCGCTCGCCGTCCAGCACGACGATCACCTCGTCGTCGCGCCACTTCTCGCAGTGGTAGGTGCCCCGGTCGTGGACGGTCATCCGTCCGCCGCCGTACTCGCCGGCCGGGATCTCGCCGTGGAAGTCGAGGTATTCCATCGGGTGGTCCTCGGTGTGCACGGCGAGGTGGTTGCGGCCGGTGTCGCGGGGCAGCCCGCGCGGCACCGCCCAGGAGGCCAGCACCCCCTCGTGCTCCAGGCGCAGGTCCCAGTGCAGGCTCCGGGCGTGGTGCTGCTGGATCACGAACCGGGCCGTGCCGTCGGCGGACCGCTTCCTCCCCGGGGTCCGCTTCGGCACCGGCTCCGGAGTGCGCGCCGCGTCCCGTCTGCGCCGGTACTCCTCCAGCGGGTCAGCCACATCCGCATTCTCCGGCAATCCGCGCCGTCCCGCCGGCCGCCCGGATGTCCGGATGTCCGGGTGTCCGGGTGTCCGGTTCAACGGGCATGTCGTGGGTCATCACGGGTAGACCGCGGCATGGACCACGAGGACCAGCCCACCGTCGCGCTCCCGGGCGAGGTGCGGATGCCCCTGCTCGGCTTCGGCACCTGGCAGGCCACCGGCCAGGCCGGGTACGACGCGGTGCTCGCCGCGCTCGACGCCGGCTACCGCCACGTCGACACCGCCACGATGTACGGCAACGAGGAGGAGGTCGGCCGGGCGGTCCAGGAGAGCGGGCTGCGCCGCGAGGACGTCTTCGTCACCACCAAGCTGCCCCCGGACCGGGTCGGACGGGAGCGGGAGACGCTCGAGGCCAGCCTGACCGCGCTCGGCACCGACCACGTCGACCTGTGGCTGATCCACTGGCCGCCGGAGAATCCGACGGACAACATCCCCGTCTGGCGCGAGCTGCTCGCCGCCCGCGACGAGGGGCTCGCGCGCGCGGTGGGGGTGAGCAACTACGGCACCGGCCAGCTCGACGAGCTGATCCAGGCGACCGAGGAGAACCCGGCCGTCAACCAGATCCGGTGGAGCCCCTCGTTGTACGACCGGCAGCGGCACAAGGAGCACCGGGACCGGGGAGTGGTGCTGGAGGGTTACAGCCCGTTCAAGACCAGCGACCTCGCCCATCCGGTGCTGACCCGCATCGCCGCCGCGCACGACGTCTCCCCGGCCCAGGTGGTGCTCCGCTGGCACGTCGACCACGAGATCGTGGTCATTCCCAAGTCGGTGACCCCGGAGCGGATCCGCGTCAACGCCGACATCTTCCACTTCTCGCTGACCGCCGAGGAGATGCGCGACATCGACGCACTCGGCAACCCCTGACGAACCCCTTCCGGCGCCCGGAGCGGGGCCCGGTCCGGGGTCCGCCGTTGCCAAATTCCTTCAGCCTGAATAGGGGCGATGAAGGGTATCGACATAGATGCTCGTGACGATATACCGTGCGCGTCACCAGTTCATCGATGAGTCGGAACCCCTCCGCCCTTGTCTGAAGGAGCGCCATGAACGCGTCACGACCCGCCCGCCTACCCCGACGCGGGGTGCTGGGCATGTCGGCCCTGGTGGCCACCGCGGTGGCCGTAGCCGCCAAGCCCGCCACGGCGAGCGCCGCGCCGCTCGCCGCGCCGAAGGCCGAGTGCCTCGCCGACCTGCTCGGGGAGTCCTGATGGCCACCATTCCCTGGCTGGTGGACGTCCTGCGGGGAGCGGGCGTCCAGGTCGTCACCCACGGTGACTGGGTCAACCGCATGCGCGCGGGCTCGTTCGACCCGATCGGCGTGCTCTGGCACCACACCGCCGCCACCTCCAGCGCCAGCAACCCGCACCCGGCGCTCAACGTCTGCATCAACGGCCGCTCCGACCTGCCCGGCCCGCTCTGCCAGGCCCTCGTCGACTACCACGGCGTCTTCCACGTCATCTCCGCCGGCCGCTGCAACCACGCGGGCGTCAGCCGGGGCAGCGGGCCGATCCCCGCGGGCGACGGCAACACCCTGATGATCGGGTGGGAGATCGACTACAACGGCGTGAACCAGGAGATGACGGCGGCGCAGTACAACGCGTCGATCGCCGCTACCGCCGCCGTGCTCAAGCGGCTGGGCAAGGACGCCAGCTACGCCCGGGGCCACCGCGAGACGAGCACCAGCGGCAAGATCGACCCGTCCTTCATCGACCTGAACACGATGCGCGCCGACGTCGCCGCGAAGATGGCGGGCGGCGGCAACACCTGGAGCTCCGTGGTGGACAATTCCACCGCCGGCCGCTTCACCGCCAGCACCAACTGGGGCACCTCGGCGTACTCGGCCCAGCGCTACGGGACCGACTACCGCTTCGCCCAGCCCGTCGCCGCCAGCGACGCCGCCTGGTACAAGTTCAACGTTCCGGCGACCGCGAACTACCGGGTCGACGCCTGGTGGCCGGCGGTCTCCGGCTACAACACCGCGACGCCGTACATCGTGGCCACCACCACCGGCAACCGGACGGTCATCGTCAACCAGGCGGCGACCGGCGGGCAGTGGCGCTCCCTCGGCACGTTCACGCTGCCGGCCGGGGACGCCAACCGGGTCGCGGTCAGCCGGTGGAGCTCCGCCGCCGGCCTCGTCATCGCCGACGCCGTACGGCTCACCCGGGTCTGACGGGCCGACCACCCCTCGCGTACGGCGGCTCCCGGGGGACGGGAGCCGCCGTACGCACGTCTTGATCAGGGGCCGGGTGCCGAGGGGCGGTCGCCCCCCGGCCCGGGCCGCGTGCGCGTGGCCGAGGAGGGCGGCGGCGGTCACCGTAGCCGGCACGGTGACCGGCGCCGTCCGCCTCACCATGGCCCCGACCTGTCGGTACGTCGTTCTCCGGGGCGCGCGGGAATGCACCGGCCATCGTCGCGGTGCCATTCCGGGACCGTGGCGCACCTGTCGTGGGGGATTCCGGCAGCTGTTCCGGTGCGAGTGGACGGGGCGGAGAGAAGTGTCCCGAGCGACAGCCGGGATTGCGCCGGGAATCGCCTCCCGGTCGCTTCCGAAGGCTGCCTCGTCGGCCGTCCTCGGCCCCTGAGTGGGGGGCGAGCCCGTCGACGGTCAAGCTGAAGATGTTTCAGGTCGATGCGACGTCCCTGTTCCCGCGCCCGTCGTGCCGTTCCGTCCGAATGGCGACGGGCAGGCACCCGTGCGGCTCGCGCGGGGGGCCGATCGGGGGTCGATAGGGGGCCGGTCGGGGGTGGTCGACTTTCGAAGCGACGGTCACCTTCGGTTAAATAGAAGGAAATCGAAAAGGGTTGGTCGCACTGTCCGCAGTGGTGCCCGGCCATTGCGAATCCTGACTGGCCAATCAGTCGGCCATTGAGGCGCAAGCTGCTGGTTTCCGTACATTCATCGGCCCTGCGCCGGCGCAGGCGGCGCAGGGCCCGCGATGCGCGTGGGTCCGGGAAGTTCCACGCCGGACCGGCTGGCCCTGAATCGCGGTCGCTCAGCGTGGTGATGCATCGAGGAGATGTCCGCTTCGCCAGCATGCGTCCTGACAGTTTGTGACCAGGCTTGTGCTCTCTGCCATGTGGTTCATAGAGTCCCGGCTCGCACAGATGAATACACGGGGGAGGGTTCGTGGACCGTCGGATGACGGCCACCGTTCGTTCATGCCTTGCGGCAGGCGTCGCGGTCATGACAGCGGTCGCGTTGTTTGGTATCTCCGGAGAGCCGGCGGAGCTTCTCGCCGCCGGCCCGGACGGCGTGACAGGTGGCGTTCAGGACAAATCGGATGAGGCGGTGTCCCTGCGCACGGCACGCGAGAGCGGTAGGCCGGTGCAGGTCAAGAGCCTCACCTCGGAGACGGCGGAGGTCTTCGCGCTGCCGGACGGGCAGTTCCGGGCGGAGGTCGCCGCCGGGATACAGCGGTTCAAGCGGGACGGCGGATGGGTGTCCGTCGACCTCACCCTCAAGGCGGCTGCCGACGGCTCGGTCGCGCCCGTCGCGCACCCCAACGACCTGAAGATCTCGGGGCCGGCCGGAGCCGGCGAGCACGAACTGGCCGCCGTCGGGACCGGCGACGACCGGGTCGCGATGGGCTGGTCGGGGGCGTTGCCCACGCCGGTGCTGACCGGCAACCGGGCCACCTACGTGGACGCCCGGCCGGGCGTGGACCTGGTCGTCGAGGCCACCCGGCTCGGCTTCGAGCAGTTCCTCGTCGTCAAGACGCGGTCCGCCGTCGCCCAGGTCGAGCGGATCAGCTTCCCGTTCACCGGCCCCGGCGTGGCGTCGTCGGCGCGGGGTGCGGACGGCGCGGTGACCCTGACCGGCCGTTCCGGAAAGCAGACCGCCCGGATCCCGGCCCCGTTGATGTGGGACGCGAAGAAGACCATCACCGGTGCTCCGGCCCAGCGCAGGCCGGTGCGTACCGACCTCGCCCGGCGCGGTGGCGGTGTCGAACTCACGCTCACGCCGGACGCCCGCTGGCTGACCAGCAAGACCACCACCTTCCCGGTGACCATCGACCCGACGGTCAACCCGCTGACCACCACGTTCGACACGTACGTCCGGCAGACGGTGACCACCGACCAGAACCAGGAACCGGACCTGCAGATCGGGCTGCTGGCGACCACGCCGGCCACGCTGACCCGCTCGTTCCTCACCTGGGACACCACGGTCCTCGCCGGGAAGCAGATCACCGCCGCCACCGTGTCGTTCTTCAACTTCTGGTCGCACACCTGCACGCCCACGTCCTGGGAGATCTGGTCCACCGGCGCGTCGACCTACACCACGACGTTCACCAACCAGCCGTCCTGGGACCACTTCGAGGCGACGTCGACCGCCACGCACGGCTCGACCAGCTGCGCCGACGCGTGGGCGAACATCGACGGCAAGAGCTTCTTCCAGCGCGCGGCCAGCGCGAACAAGACCCGCGCCGGCATGGGTGTCCGGGCCACCGACGAGACGGTCCCCGCCGGGTTCAAGCAGTTCCGGTCCCGGGAGGGCGCCGCGGCGACTGAGGACCCGAAGGCGTCGGTCACGTACAACTCCTGGCCGACCGTCACCTCCCGGGCCACCGTCCCGGCCACCAGCTGCGCGACCGGCTCGGCCCGCCCGCAGGTCAACACCCTGACCCCACAGCTCAAGGCGACCGTCGCCGACGCCGACAACACCGCGATGACGGTCACCTTCGAGTGGTGGGCGATGAACGCCGACGTTCCGATCGGCTCCGCCACCTTCAGCAACGTCGCCACCGGTGCCACCGCCGCGACGACCGTCCCGGCGGGTGCCTTCGTCGACGGCGGCATCTACCGCTGGCGGGTCAAGGCCGCCGACGGCGTCGCCGGCAGTGACGTCTGGTCCTCGTTCTGCGAAATGCAGGTGTACACCACCGCCGCCCCCGTCACCGGCTGCACCGGCGGCACCGACAGTGACTTCAACGGCGACGGCGTCACCGACATCGCGGTCGCCGACCCGGAAGCCATGGTGGGCGGTGCCGTCCGCGCCGGCCGGATCCACGTGACGTACGGCGGCAGCGCGACCGTGCACAGCCTGCACGAGGGCGCCGCCAAGGTGCCGGGCTCGGCCGAGGCGGGCGACCGGTTCGGCATGTCCATCTCCGCCTACGACGCCAACAACGACGGGTGTACGGACCTCGCGGTCGGCGTGCCGTTCCAGAACATCAGCGGCCAGCCCTATGCCGGTGCCGTCTACGTGCTGTTGGGCTCACCGGCGGGCCTGGCGCAGGGACCGACGTCGCTGGTCTACCACCAGGACTCCACGAACGTCCCGGACGCGGCCGAGGCGAACGACTGGTTCGGCCAGGCCGTGGCCGGCAGCCGGACCGCGAAGGGCGAGCCCTACCTCGTCATCGGCGCGCCGGGTGAGTCGCTGACCGGCGGCGCGCTGGCCGGAATGGTCCATTACCTCCGCGGCAACCTCAACCTGGCCCTCAGCCAGGGCAACGGCCTGGAGGGCGTGGCGGAGATCGACGACCGCGTCGGGTATTCGGTGGCCGCCTCGAAACACCACTGGGCGGTCGGGGCGCCGGGCGAGTCGATCGGCACGGAGACCTTCGCCGGCTCGGTGAACGTCCTCAGCCACACCCTGACCAACGGGATGCCGACGGTCGCCGCCGGGCTGGTGCAGAACTCCGCGAGCATCTCCGACCAGTCCGAGGCCGACGACAACTTCGGCAAGTCGATCAGCATCGCCCCGTACCGGCCGGCCGGCACCCCCGCCACCCAGGCGGACTCGCTGGTGGTCGTCGGCGCGCCCGGCGAGGACCTCACCGTCGCGGGAACCAGCACGCCCGCGTCGGACATCGGGATGGTGCACCGCTTCCACGTCACCGCCGCGAACACGTTCAGCGAGCTGCCCGCCATCACCCTCGCCACCGAGGACGGCGACTACCTGGGGGAGAAGGTGCTGGTGGTGAACACCGCGCCGGGCAGCGAGGGCAGCAACTCGACGATGTTCATCGCGGTCGGTGCTCCCGGCGAGGACGCCGAGACCTCGACGGCCGACTCCGGCCGGGTACGGATCTTCCCCGCCCTGGCCAACCCGATCGGTACCCCGACGACCCTGGAACGCGGTGGCGGGAGCTTGCCGGGCTCCGTACGGGCGCAGGAACTCGTCGGCACCTCGCTCGGCGCGACCGCGCAGCGCCTGTACGTCGGCACGCCCTACGGCCTCGACGCGGTGTACGGCTTCACCTGGGCCGACCTCGCCGCCGGCAACCGCGTTCCGAGCATCACCCTGCAACCAGGCCAGGGTGGCCTGCCCACCGGCCAGAGCACGTTCGGGGTGGCGGTCAGCTGATGACGCACATGGATTCGCACAGCTCAACGGGGGAGGACCTGAGGGTGGCCAGTCGTAGGAGAAAGCGGGGTCGGCTCCTCACGCTCGGCCTCACGCTCGGCCTGGCCGGGCTGATGTCCGCCGGGGCGTTCGTCGGGCCGCAGCAGCCGGCACCGCCGGTGGTGCCCGCCGCCGCGCTTGAGCAGGACCCCATCCGGGACACCGAGGCCGAGGCGCTGGTCGCGGCCAAGGCGCTCAACCAACCGGTCGAGGTGCTGTCGCATCGCACGGAGTACCGCGACGTCTTCGCGCAGCCCGACGGTACGTTGATCGCCAACGACCACGCCCAAGCGGTCCGGGTCACCCAGGGCGACGCCTGGGTACCCGCCGACTCGACGCTGATGGTCCTGCCCAACGGCGCCTACGGGCCAACCGCCGCGCTGCTCGGGATGGAGCTGTCCCAGGGCGGCACCGCGCCGCTCATGGTGGCGTCGCGCGACCAGAAGAGCATGACGCTGACCTGGCCGCACGGGCCGCTGCCCGCCCCGCTGGTCGGGGGCAGCCAGGCGACCTACCCGAACGTGTTCCCGGACGTCGATCTGGTGGCGACCGTGACCGTCGAGGGCTTCTCGCACGTGCTCGTGGTCAAGACGCCCGAGGCGGCCAACCTGCCGGAACTGCAGAACCTCCAGCTCGGCGTCACCGCAGCCGGCCTGACCATTCAGGAGACCGGGGACGGCGGCGTGGTGGCGCTGGACCCGGCCACCGGCAACCCGGTCCTCGAGGCCGACGCCCCGACCATGTGGGACAGCGGGACGCCGGACGGCGAGGGCATCGCCGCCCGGTCGTCGTCCATCGACACCGATCCGGGTGCGGCTTCGGTGCAGGGCCCGGGCGACACGTCCGAGGTGGCCCAGGTCGGTCTCGACTACGCCGACAACACCCTGACGCTCACGCCGAACCGCGCCATGCTCACCGACCCGGAGGCGTCCTTCCCGCTGTACATCGACCCGGTGTGGCAGAGCAGCACCAACAGCGGCTGGGCGATGGTCGACAGCGGGTACCCCAGCGAGGAGTACTGGAAGTTCGACGGCAAGCGGCACGAGCGGATCGGGCTCTGCCCCAGCTCGTGCAACAACTCGAAGGTCAAGCGGCTGTTCTACCGGCTCGCCACGCCGTACTCCGGAAAGACGATCCTGAGCGCCGAGTTCCGGGTGACGATGCAGCACGCCTGGAACTCGACCGCCCGGGCCGCCTCGCTCTACCTCATGCCCCTCTCGTCCAGCATCGGAACCTCGACGAACTGGGGCAACCAGCCGGGGGGTTCCGGCTGGAGCGGCGCGACCCTGCTCGCGACCGCCTCCCCCTCCAGCGTCCAGTCGTCGTGCACCTCGACAAACCAGAACGCGAGCTGGAACGCGAAGAGGGCGGTGGAGATCGCCGCGGAGGAGAACAAGGGCTCCGTGGTCCTCGGCCTGCGGGCGACGAACGAGAGCGACTACACGCACAGCAAGCGGTTCTGCGACAACGGCCTCCTCTCGGTCCGCTACAACCGGTCGCCGCTCATCCCGAACCTCAACGAGCTGACCATGTCGCCCGGCGGGCAGTGTGCCTACGGGGCGAACGCGCCGTACGTGGACGTGCCGCCGAGGCTCAACGCGGTGCTGCGGGACCCGGACCACTCCTCGGCGCACACGGAGCAGGTCAAGGGCGAGTTCCGGGTCACCTGGACACCGCCCGGTGGTACGACGCAGACACGCACGTACGTGACGCCCCTGAAGGCCAGCGGATCGGTCTTCTCCTACACCGTGCCGAGCGACATCCCGCAGAACGTGCTCATCTCCTGGGACGTCCGGGGCAGCGACAACACCAAGGCCGGGCCGTGGAGCAGTGACGGCACCCGCGACGTCTGCCAGTTCTGGTACGACACGACCAGTCCCAGCGCCCCGGACGTCGACTCCGCCGTCTACCTGCCGCAGGACGCGGCGGACAACGGCACGACGGGGGCGTCGAACTGCATCGAGAGCGACGAGTGGCTGGGTTCGATCGGTGTGCCCGCCAGCTTCACCTTCGATTCCGCCGCCACGGACGTCGTGGCGTACCGCTACGGGTTCAACACCAACCCGATGCCGACGAACGTGCTGCACCCTGCCACCGACGGCGGCCCGGTCACGCTCAACAACTGGTACCCGGACAAGGAGGGTCCTCGGACGATCAACGTCCAGGCCGTCGACCGGGCCGGCCGGTCGAGCACCATCGCCTCCTGCACGTTCCGGGTGGGCAAGCGCCCGCCGACGTCGCAGTGGTCCCTGGGCGAGGTCGCGGGCCAGGACGAGGCGAACGACGGCCTCGGCGAGAACGACGCCGCCGTCGGCAGCGGCATCACCTTCGGCGCGGAGGGCCCGGGCGGCCCGTCCGACACGGCGGCCCGCTTCGACGGCACGGCGAACGCCTACCTGACCACCGCCAAGCAGGTGCTGACGGACACGTCGACGAGCTTCGCGATCACCGGTTGGTTCAAGGTCGACGACCCCACCCGGAGGCAGGTGGCGATCAGCCAGGACGGCACCGGTGAGCCGGGCCCGACGCTGGGCATCGACGAGGGCGCCTGGTACTTCCGGATGCCGGTCAACGACGTCGTCACGCTGGGCCGGTGGCAGGTGATCGGGGGCCCGGCCACGACGGGCTGGACGTACGTCGCGGCCATCTTCGACGGCACCAAGAAGGAGATGTCGCTCCAGGTGGGCACCGCCGCCCCGGTCGTCGCCCAACGTCGGTCGTTGACCAAGGCGCGTGGCCCGCTGCAGATCGGGCGCACCCTGACCAAGGGTGGCTACTTCGACAACTGGCAGGGGTCGATGGCGGACGTCTCGGTCTTCGACCGGCTGGTCCTCCCGGCCGAGGTCACCGGTCTGAAGAAGACGGCGCCGAACCGCAAGGCGTACTGGCGGTTGAACGCCGAGACCAGCAAGGTGAGCCCCGAGGAGAAGGGTGGTGCGGGCGTCACGCTGGGACCGGCGGCGACGATCTACCGCCACCCGGTGCTCTCCCTGCTCGGCGGCGGCCACCTGGCGCTCAACGGTCAGCCGGAGAGCTACGCGAGCACGCCGACGAACGCCGACATGGCGGGCAGCTTCTCGATCAGCGCCCGGGTCAAGCTGACCAGCAACTGCGCGGGTGCCCCGATGACCGTCTTCTCGCAGAAGGGCAGCCAGGGCAGCTCGGTGATCGTGCGCTGCAACGACCAGGGCTCGTGGGAGTTGGCCATGGCCGAGAGCGACGTGGCGGCCCCCGAGTGGACGACGAGGAGCGCCGGTGAGGCACCGAAGCTCATCGGCAAGGGCGATCACCTCACCCTCGTCTACAACGGCTACATCCGCGAGATGGCCCTGTACGTCAACGGAACCTTCAGCCAGGCGATCGAGCTCAAGTCGCCCTTCGCCGCCACCGGCGGGGTGCAGCTGGGCCGGGCCTTCATCGCCGGCGCCTTCGACGAGCACCTGTCCGGCGCGATCGACGACGTCCGCGTCTACGACGGGGTGACCGACCCGGTGCTGATCCAGAAGCTCAACGTCTCGGTACGCGAGCAACCGACGCTGTGACGCGGCAGGCGGTGGGTCCGTCCGTACCGATCGGGCCCACCGCCTCGCGCCGCGGTCTCCCTTTCTTCATCCCGACCCCTGGAGGGGCGATGTCCTCCCGACCTCCGGTCCGCTCCGGCGTGTTCAACCGCCGGTTCACGAGACCGATCTCCTGGGCCATGGCCGGCGTGATGGGGGCGAGCCTCATCCAGCTCGCCACCAACCCCGCCTCGGCCGAGCCGAAGTCGAACCGCCCGTCGACGTCAGACTCGTCGAAGGTGCTTCCGAAGCGGGATCCGCTGCCGGTGAAGCCCCGCAAGAGCAACCCGGTGTTGGCCGCCGCGACCGCCGAGCCGGCGAAGGTCTCCTGGCCCGCGGCCGGTGCCGCGGATGTCTCCGTACCGTCGCCCTCGACCGCCCGATCGGCCGCCTCGACCGCGACCGCCAAGATCGGCGGCCTGCCGGTCTCGGTGTCCGCCGTGCCGACCGAGGCGAAGGCGTCCCCCGGTGGGACCAGCCCAGCGGCAACCGACGACCCGGGGCCGGCCACCGACCCGGCTCCGGGCAAGGTCCGGGTCGAGGTGCTCGCACGCGAGGTCTCGCAGCGGGCGAAGGTGGACGGCCCGGTCGTGCGGCTGACCCGCAACGACGGGCGCTCCGCCGCCGGAAAGGTCCGCCTCGGCCTCGGCTACGAGGGAATCGCCAGCGCCTACGGCGGCGACTTCGGCGCCCGGCTGCGGCTGGTGCGGTTGCCCGAGTGCGCCCTGACCACCCCGCACCGGGCGGACTGTGCCGGCGTGCCGGTACCGACGACCAACGACGGCGAGTCGAAGACGGTGTCCGCCGAGGCGAGCACCGGCGCGCTGTTCGCCATGACCGCGACGGACGCCTCGTCGCAGGGCGACTACGGCGCCACCAATCTCTCCCCGTCGTCGAAGTGGTCGGTGGCCCCGTCCACGGGCGGCTTCTCCTGGAGCTACCCGCTGCGGACCCCGCCGGTGCCCGGGGGCAACGCTCCCGGCATCACCCTCGGGTACTCGTCCCAGTCGATCGACGGTCGGACCGCCGCCACGAACAACCAGGGCTCGTGGATCGGAGAGGGCTTCAACTACGAGCCGGGCCACATCGAACGCCGGTACAAGCCGTGCGCGGAGGACGGGCACGACCAGTACGCCGACCAGTGCTGGGCGTTCGACAACGCGACCATCCTGCTCAACGGCAGGTCGACGGAGCTGGTCAAGAGCGGCAGCACCTGGCGGTTCGCGACGGACGACGGCTCCAAGGTCGAGCGCCTCTCCGGTGCGGTGAACGGCGACAACGACGGTGAGTACTGGCGGGTCACCACCACCAACGGCACCGAGTACTACTTCGGCATGAACCGGCTCCCCGGCTGGACCTCCGGCAAGGAGGAGACCAAGTCGGCCTGGACCCTGCCGATCTACGGCGACGACTCGGGCGAGCCGTGCCACAACGCGACCTTCACCTCGGCGTACTGCGACCAGGCGTGGCGGTGGAGCCTCGACTACGTCAAGGACCGCTACGGCAACGTCACCTCGTACTACTACAACCAGGAGATCAACCACTACGCGCGCGGCAAGAAGACCGACGTCAACGGCGTGCCGTACGTGCGGGGCGGCTGGCTGAAGCGCGTCGACTACGGTCAGCGCCACAACGCCGTCTACACCACGAACGCCCCGGCCCGGGTCGTGTTCGCCACCAAGGAGCGGTGCCTGCCCAGCGGCAGCGTCGACTGCGACCCGCAGGACCTGACCGCCGCCACCGCCCCGCACTGGCCGGACGTGCCGTTCGACCGCAACTGCGCCGCGAACACCAAGTGCAAGCTCGACCAGCTCAGCCCGACGTTCTGGACCCGGGTACGCCTGACCGGCATCACCACCGAGATCCGCGAGGGCACCGGCTGGACGCCGGTGGACGCCTGGAAGCTCGACCACCTGTTCACCGACAACAGCGACGGCTCGCGGACCCTCTGGCTGCACAAGATCACCCACACGGGCAGCTACGGCCCGGGTGCGGACATCGCCATGCCGTCGGTCGAGCTGGGCCCCCTCCAGCTGCCCAACCGGATCGACCGCGACGGCGACTTCATCGCCCCGCTGGTCCGCGTCCGGCTCACCACGGTGTGGACCGACTCTGGCGGGCAGCTCGACGTCACCTATGCCGCGCCGGACTGCACGCAGACCACACTGCCCACGCCGGGCAACAGCACGCGCCGCTGCTTTCCGGTGAAGTGGAGTCCCCTCGGCAGCGGCGACCCGATTACCGACTGGTTCCACAAGTACGTGGTGGAAGAGGTCGTCGAGACCGACCGGACCGGTGGCGGGCCGGAGCCGGAAATGGTGACCCGGTACCAGTACCTGGGCGGGGCCGCCTGGCGGCACGCGGATCCCGACGGGATCTCCAAGCCCGAGGACCTGACCTGGAGCGACTGGCGCGGCTACGGCAACGTGGTCGTCACCGTCGGCGACGGCGAGACCCAGACGACGAAGACGACGTACCGCTATCTGCGGGGCATGCACGGCGACAAGGACCCGGACGGCGGCACCCGTACGGTCACCGTGGCCGACTCCACCGGCGGCACCCACACCGACCACCCCGAGTTCTCCGGGCACCAGCTGGAGAGCGTGGTGTACGACGGCGCCAACGCGGTCAGCAAGAGCATCGCGATCCCGTGGCGGCACAACACCGCGACCCAGACCTTCACCTGGGGCAGCAGGAAGGCCTGGTTCGTCAACACCACGACGGCGCGGAGCCTGGTCGCGCTGGCCGCCGGTGGTTGGCGCGAGACGAAGCAGACCTCGGTCTTCGAGACCAGCTTCGGCCGGGTGACCGAGACGGAGAACGAGGGCGACGTCGACGTCGCGGGCGACGAGTCGTGCAGCCGTACCACCTACGCCGACAACGCCACGGGCCACCTCTACAGCCTGGTCTCGCGGGTCGAGTCGGTGTCGGTGAAGTGCTCCGTCACCCCCGACCGCAGCAAGCAGGTCATCTCCGACACCCGGACGCTCTACGACGGCAACGCGTTCGGCGTCGCGCCGACGCTGGGCAACCCGACCCGCTCCGAGCGGCTGAAGAGCCACAACGGCACGACGGCGACGTACATCCGCGCGTCGGGAGGGACGTTCGACTCGTACGGGCGACCGCTGACGGCGGTCGACTCGCTCGGCAACCTCACGAAGACCGAGTACACCGACACGAACGGCCTGACCACCAAGGTCAAGCAGACCAGCCCGCTGCTGCACGTCACCACCACCGACTACGCCCCCGCCTGGGGCGTACCGGTGAGCCAGGTGGACCCGAACGGCCTGAAGAGCATCCTCGAGTACGACCCCCTGGGCCGGCTGTCGAAGGTCTGGCTGCCGGACCGGACCGGCGCCGCGGGGCTGGACCCGAGCATCCGCTACACCTACCTGGTCCGGACGGACAAGCCGGTAAGCATCAAGACCGAGAAGCGGCAGAACGACGGCTCCTACAGCGTCGAATACAAGCTGCACGACGGTCTGCTGCGTCCGCGGCAGGTCCAGTCGGAGGGCCCGGACGGTACCCGGACGGTCGCCGACACCTTCTACACCGCGACGGGCAACCTCGACAAGACGTACGCGACGTACACGGCAGCGGGCGCGCCCAGCGACCTGATCTACCCGGCGGTCAACGGCGACGTCAACGGCCAGACCCTCTTCGTCTACGACGGGGCGGGCCGGGTCACGGCGGAGATCTTCGCGGTCGCCGGCAACGAGAAGTGGCGTACGACGACCACCTACGGCGGTGACCGGGTGTCGGTCGACCCGCCGGCCGGCGGCACCCCCACCACGTCGATCACCAACGCCCTGGGGCAGACGACCGAGCTGCTCCAGTACAAGGGCACCGGCCCGACGGGGGCGTTCGACAAGACCGAGTACACCTACACGCACGCCGGCAAGCTGAAGACGGTCAAGGACCCGGCGGGCAACGTCTGGTCGCACGAGTACGACCAGCTCGGCCGCAGGACCAAGTCGATCGACCCGGACGCCGGCACCTCGACGACGGCGTACGACGACCTGGACCGCGTCGTCAGCACCACGAACGGCGTCAACCAGACGGTCAGCACCACGTACGACGCGATCGGCCGCAAGACCGCCGTCTACAAGGGGGCGGCCGACACCGGCACCCTCCTCAGCAGTTGGACGTACGACCTGGAGATGGTCGGCCACCTCTCGGCGACGAGCCGGTGGGTGGACGGCGCCGAGTACGCCACCTACTACTCGAACTACGACGAGTTCTACCGGCCGCACGCCACCCACATCCAGGTGCCCGACCACGCCGGTGCCGAACTCGCGGGCATGTACGCCTTCGGCGCGGAGTACAACCGGGACGGCACCGTCCAGTCGATGAGCATGTCGGACGGCGGCGGGCTGCCGTTCGAGACGATCGCCTACACCTACGACGGCCTGGAGCGGCTCACCGCGACGACGGGTGACGACGCCTACCTGACCGACATCTCATACGCCAGCACCGGCGAGGTCCTCCAGACCGAGGCGCAGGTGGGCACCGGGAAGGTGTGGTCGAACTACGAGTACGAGCAGGGCTCCAAGCGGCTCACCCGTCAGCAGTTGCGCCGCGAGTCGGCTTCGGTCAACGACATCGACGCCCGATACACCTACGACGCGTCCGGCAACATCCAGCGGATCGCGAACAACCCGTCCGGCACGCAGGACACGCAGTGCTTCACCTACGACTACCTGCGCCGCATGGACCGGGCGTGGACGTCGGCGAGCACCGCGACCGACCCCTGCGCCGGCGGCCCGTCGGTGACCGGCGTGGGCGGCGTCGCGCCGTACCACCACGCCTACACCTTCGACGTGACCGGCAACCGCAAGACCGAGGCGCAGTACGCGGCCAACGGCACCCCGCTCATCGAGCGCAGCTACACCTACCCGGCCGCCGGCCAGGCGCAGCCGCACACGCTGCGCCAGATGACGGAGACGACCCCGGCCGGCAACCGGCTGTACTCCTACGAGTACGACGCGGCCGGCAACACCACGAAGCGGACGAGGACCGGCGAGGACCAGACCCTGGTCTGGGACGCGGAGGGCAACCTCGAATCGGTCACCGACGCCGCCGGCAAGAAGACCAGCTTCACGTACGACGTCGACGGCTCCCGGATGCTGCGCAAGGAGCCGAACGCCACCACCCTCTACCTGCCGGGCATGGAGATCCGGCTGAACCACCAGACCCGGGTCACCGACGCCACCCGCTACTACGGCCTGCCGGGCGGGGCGACGCTGGTCCGCAAGACCGACGGCGTCCGCTACGTGGCGAACGACCACCACGGCACCGGCCAGGCGACGGTCGACGGAAGCGGTGCGATCACGCACCGGCGGACCACCCCGTTCGGTGAGAGCCGGGGCACGCCGCCGGCACCGGGCCAGTGGCCGACGGAGAAGGGCTTCGTCAACGGCAACATCGACTCGACAACGGGCCTGGTGAACATCGGGGCCCGCGAGTACGACACGATCGCCGGCCGGTTCATCTCGGTCGACCCGATCATCGACGTCAACGACCCGCAGCAGATGAACGGGTACGCGTACGCCAACAACAACCCGATCTCGTACTCGGACCCGGACGGTCTGAAGGCGTGCTCCGACGACGCCTGCGGCCCCGGCGCCGACTACGAGGACATGTACGGCAACTACCACAAGGTCAAGGGCCACAACGACGGCTGCGGTGGTTGCTCGGGCGCGTACGACCCGGACGAGCCGACGAAGAACGTCCACAACAACCCGCGGGCGTCGGCCGAGGAGCGGGCCGCGGCGGCCCGGGCGGCGGCGGAGAAGGAGCGGCAGCGCCGCATCGCCGAGGCCAAGGCGAGGATGCTCAACATCGCCAAGGCCCTGGGGAAGATCGCGATGGAGGAGCTGGGCATCACCGATGCCCTGGACTGCTTCCTCAAGGGCGACATGGACGGCTGCATAGCCACGGCGGTCAACGTGGTGACTTCAGCCTTCGGCGGGGCGCTCGGCAAGCTGGCCGCCAGGTACGGCGCGCCATGGAAGTGGGAGAAGGCCGCCGCGCTGGTCAGCCGCGTCAAGGGCCTGCTCGTCGATCTGGTCGACAAGGCGAAGGCATTCATCAGTTGCAAGAACAGCTTCGTGCCGGGCACGTTGGTGGTGATGGCCGACGGGTCGCGCAAGCCGATCGAGGACGTCAAGACCGGTGACGTCGTGCTGGTGACCGATCCGGTGACCGGCAGGACGACAGCCAAACCGGTGGTGGCGACCATCATCGGCCAGGGCACCAAACACCTGGTCGAGGTCACCATCGACCCCGACGGCGACGAGGGCGACGCCACAGGAACTGTCGTCGCCACTGGTAACCACCCGTTCTGGGTGCCCGAACTCCGTGAGTGGGTCGACGCCGCCGATCTGAAGACTGGTCAGTGGCTGCGCACCTCGGCCGGTACCTACGTGCAGATCAGCGCGATCCGGCAGTGGACGGAGCCGGCGCGGGTCCACAACCTCACTGTCGACGACATTCACACGTACTATGTGGTTGCCGGTGACCAGTCGGTCCTTGTGCACAACTCGACTTGTGCGGTGCACGGCGGCCCCACTGGCATTCCGAATCGTGACTTGCGTGAGCCTCAGCAGTGCACCTGTCCGGACGGGGCGCCCGGAACTGATGGGGCGCCGGGGCTTGACGAGGGCGCTCCCGAGGAGGCAAACCGGCGCATCACCTTCGCGGATGAGTTGCGCACGCAAGAAACCACCCGTACCTCGATCGCCCGCGGTATCAACGCCGAGATGAATGCGATCAAAAACGTCAAGGGTCAAACGGATCCAGTGGGCGGAGCTGTTATTCTCGTGCTCGGCGTCTGGGCCAAGTGGAAAAACAGGGGTCGCTAGGTGGCGTCGACATCGAGTACGATGACCCGGTCGTCGATCGAACGAGGATGTCATGGGTAGGTCGATCTGGCTGATGCTCGCTGTGCTCCTGTGCGGAGGGGCATTGGCGGGAGGTCTGCTACTTCTCAGACGAAGGCGCAGAGTCCGCGTCGAGGACGATCCTGAAGCTCGTAGGGAGGCTGCTCGACGTGCCATACGACAGATGTCGAGCGAGCGTCGTGGCAAAAAAGGCACCATTCGCGGCAAGGGTGGTGGCGGTAACGAGCGCACAGCACAGGATGCATCTTCGGGTACGGACTTCTCGGGAGGAATCTGATTCCGGTCCGTCGTGCGGGGCGCCCGAGTGGTGTTCCCGCCAAAGAGCTGACCGAATAGCACCTGTCTGAGTGCCTTGAATAATTAGATAAGCGGCAAGTGAAAGAGGGAGACGTGGCCGAGTCCACGTCTCCCTCTTTTTTTTCGAAAGCCCGCCGGGTTGGCCCGGACGGATAGACGCTAGAGATCACCCCACGGGTGCTGCTCGTGGGCGGGAGGGGTGGGCGTGCCGTCAGAGGGTTGGGAGTGGCTCAAGGATCAGCCTCCGAAGTGGGAGGCTCCCGACGATCTGCATGCTCCGACTGTCTCACCTGCGCTGAACCTCGGTGTCCAGGTGATCGGCAGCAACATCGCCGGTAACGACATCGTGGAGGTCACGGCGGAGTTCCTCGCGGCGGAGGCCCGGCTCGAGTTGTGGATGGGCCGCCTTGATCCGCCCCTGCCGCTACGTCGGCGGTTCGAGGTGGGGCGGGAGACCGGCGAGGCCGTCCGGACCACGTACGAGGCGTGGATCGACTTCCAGAAGGCGCACCGGGCGGCGGGCGGACGGGTGGCGATGGTCGGCCGGGAGAGATCGAGGCTGATCGCGGCCTTCCGGGAGGCGACCGCCGTGCTGAAACGTGCGGTGGACCGGGGAACGGGCGAGGGGGCGTGACCGGCGGCCGGTCACGCCCTCTCGATCACGCTGTCAGGACCGGGAGCAGGCCACGCCGTTGAGGGTGAAGCTGGTCGGCGAGGAGTACGCGCCGCTCAGCGTCCCCTGGTAGCCGAAGCTGGCCGTGCCGCCCGGGGCGAGCGAACCGTTCCAGCTGATGTTCCGCGCGGTCACCGCCGAACCGCTCTGGCTCACCGTGGCGTTCCACGAGCTGGTGATCTGCTGCCCGGCGGGCAGGTTGTAGGCCAGCGTCCAGCCGTTGATCGGGCTCGACCCGGTGTTGGTGATCTGCACGTCGGCGGTGAAGCCGTTGCTCCACGAGTTCGGCGTGTACTTCACCGCGCACCCGGCGCCGCCCGGCGGGGGAGTGCTCGGCGGGGGCGTGGTGGGCGGCGCGGTCGTGGGCGGCGGGTTGCCGCCACCGTTGACCGCCGCCGAGAACGAGGTCACCGCGAGGCCGGCGCCGCCCTGCCACGGCTCGAAGCCGGCCTGGATGCTGGTCAGGTACCAGGAGTTGGTGATCGCGCCCCGGTTGCGGGTGTCGTTGATGAACGCCAGCAGGTTGAGGTTCGCGCTGCTGATCGCCGACGGGGCCAGGTAGGAGATGACGTTGTTGGAGCCGTTGCTGCCGCGCCACACCTCCCAGCTCCGCCCGTCGATGGTGGCGGTGCCGACCGGCGAGCCGATGGGCTGGATCGGCCCCTGCCGGTTGAGCCAGATCATGATCTCCATCTGGTTCACCCCGTCGCGCTTCGGCGACGGGTCCAGCCAGATGTCGTACGAGGCGTTGTAGATCGCGTTGCTGACGTACCGGTAGGAGATGTTGCTGGTGGCGCTGCTGATCTGGCTGACCTGGATCGGCAGGTTGGTGCCGGGGGAGCAGTTGGTGTAGTGGCAGCCGAGGAAGATCGACGGGTACGCGGTCGGCGCGCCGTTGGTCGGGTTGCTGCCGTTCTGGGTGGTGATCTCGAAGCCGCTGCTGGTGACGTTGATGCACTGCTGGGCGGTGGTGCCCCAGCGGTTGTTCTGCACCACGTAGCGGCCCTGGATGGTGGTGGAGCCGTACTGCTCGCAGATCTGCGTGTCGGCGCTGGCGGTGCCGCCGAGGGCCACGGCGACGATCGAGCCGGCGGCGAGCAGCGCGGCTGCCGCGAGGGCCCGGAGTGGACGTTTCATGATGCTCCTTCGGCTTCGGCGCGGAACGCCGGACGGAGTCGGTCGGCGGGCGCGGGAGCGCTCCCACAACCCTTCGACACATTTACATCTCTGAAACCGCAGCGCAACGGGCCTGGGGTATTGGAGAGGTAAGTGAGGTTTGTCACGCCCGAGTCGCGCGGCGGCAGGTCGTCCTCCGAAGCGGGCGCGGCGGGCGCCGAGGAGTGTTTCGCCTGGGACGATTGACTCTGGTGTGTGCCGATTGCGCCGAGTAGTGTCTTGCCTCCAACGCGTGCCGAACCCCTCCGGAGGCGTACACCACCATGGGTGGCTCTCCCCTGCGCATCCTCGTCGTCGGCGCGGGCATCGCCGGTCTGGCCGTGGCCCGGGCGCTGCGGCTGGCGGGCTTCCGCCCCGACGTCACCGAGAGGCTGCCCCCGGGCGAGAACGCCGAGACCGGTCTCTACCTACCCGGCAACGCGGCCCGGGCGCTGTGCCGCCTCGACCTCGACGGGCCCGTACGCCCGCTCGGGCACGTCATCCACCGGCAGCGGTTCCTCGACGCGGCCGGGGCGCCGCTCTGCGAGGTGGACCTCGACGCGCTCTGGTCCGGGGTCGGCGAGTGCCGGGCGCTGCCCCGGACGGAACTGCACCGGGTGCTGCTCACCGGCGCGGGGGGCGCCGTGCGGCACGGCGCCGAGGTGCGCGCCGTCGACCTGCTGCCGCACTCCGTCGGCGTCACCTTCGTCGACGGCACCGCCGCCGAGTACGACCTCGTCGTCGGCGCCGACGGGCCGCGCTCCTCGATCCGGGCCCTGGCCGCGCTCGGCGGTCCGCCCCGACCTGCCGGCCAGGTCGTCTACCGCAGCGTGGTGCGCGACGGGCCCTCGGTCGCGGAGTGGACCGCCCTGCTCGGCCAGCGCGCCGGCTTCCTGGTCGTGCCGATCGGCGCCGGGCGGCTGCACTGCTACGCCGACGAGGCCGGCACCGTCGCGCCGGCCGACCCGACGGCCCGGCTGCGCGAGCTCTTCGGCGACTACGGCGGACCGGTGCCCGCCGTGCTGGAGGCGCTGGACCGGGTGCACGTCGCGGTCACCGAGGAGGTGGAGCTGGGCTGCTGGTCCCGGGGGCGGGTGCTGCTCGTCGGGGACGCCGCGCACGCCACCGCACCGACGCTGTCCCAGGGCGCGGCGATGGCGCTGGAGGACGCCGTGGTGCTCGCCGACTCCCTCCGCGCGGCCGGAGGCGACGTCGAGGCGGCCCTGGCGGCGTACGAGAGTCGTCGTCGCCCGCGTACGCGATGGGTGCGGGACCGGACCCGGGACCGCAACCGGACCCGGGACGTGCCGCCGGCGCTGCGCGACCCGCTGCTGCGCGGGCGCGGCGACCGGATCTTCGGCGAGCACTACCGGCTGCTGCTCGGCCCGCTGTAGCGGCCGGTGGCCGAGGGCCCGGTGCGCCGGGGTCGTGCAGGCTACCCGACCACCCCACGCGGCGTAGCCACCTGCCGGGGACTATCCTCCTTGCGGATGACGGCCCGCAGATAACCAGCGCGTGCCGAGCGGGACAACCCAGAACCGGAGGCCACTCGTGACCACCGTCGCACCCAAGCCGGTCGTGACCCGGCCCTGGCCGGTCCGAGCGCCGGTCAAGGGGTCGGCCATCGCGCGGCTGCTGCGTACCACGGACGCGAAGCAGATCGGGATCATGTACATGGTCACCGCGTTCGCGTTCTTCATGATCGGTGGCCTGATGGCCCTGATCATGCGGGCCGAGCTGGCCCGGCCCGGGCTGCAGTTCCTGTCGCCCGAGCAGTACAACCAGCTGTTCACCATGCACGGCACGATCATGCTGCTGTTCTTCGCGACGCCGATCGTGTTCGCCTTCGCGAACTACGTGGTGCCGCTGCAGATCGGCGCGCCCGACGTGGCATTCCCCCGGCTGAACAGCTTCGCCTACTGGCTGTTCCTCTTCGGCGGCACGATGACCATGGTCGGCTTCCTCACCCCGGGTGGCGCGGCCGACTTCGGCTGGACCGCCTACGCGCCGCTGAGCTCCGTCGAGCACTCGCCCGGCGTGGGCGCGAACCTGTGGGTCGTCGGCCTGGTCATCTCGGGTCTTGGCTCGATCCTCGGTGCGGTCAACGTGATCACCACGATCCTGACCCTGCGCGCGCCCGGCATGACGATGTTCCGGATGCCGATCTTCACCTGGAACATCCTGGTCACCGGCCTCCTGGTGATCCTGGTCTTCCCGCTGCTGGCCGCCGCGCTGATGGCGCTCGCCGCCGACCGGCTCCTGGGCGCCCACGTCTACGACCCCGCGACCGGCGGGCCGATGCTCTACCAGCACCTCTTCTGGTTCTTCGGCCACCCCGAGGTGTACATCATCGCGCTGCCGTTCTTCGGCATCATCTCGGAGATCATCCCGGTCTTCTCCCGTAAGCCGATCTTCGGCTACAAGGGCCTGGTCGCCGCGACCATCGCCATCGCCGGCCTCTCGATGAGCGTCTGGGCGCACCACATGTTCTCCACCGGCCAGGTGCTGCTGCCGTTCTTCAGCTTCCTGAGCTACCTGATCGCCGTGCCGACCGGTATGAAGTTCTTCAACTGGATCGGCACCATGTGGCGCGGCCAGATCAGCTTCGAGACGCCGATGCTCTTCTCGATCGGCTTCCTGGTCACCTTCCTCTTCGGTGGTCTCACCGGCGTGCTGCTGGCCAGCCCGCCGATCGACTTCCACCTGCACGACTCGTACTTCGTGGTGGCGCACTTCCACTACGTGCTCTTCGGCACGATCGTGTTCGCCGTCTTCGCCGGCATCTACTTCTGGTTCCCGAAGATGTTCGGCCGGATGCTCGACGAGCGGCTGGGCAAGGTGCACTTCTGGCTGACCATGATCGGCTTCCACACCACGTTCCTGGTGCAGCACTGGCTGGGCAACGAGGGCATGCCGCGCCGGTACGCCGACTACCTGCCCGGCGACGGCTTCACCACGCTGAACATGGTCTCCACCATCGGCGCGTTCATCACCGGCATCTCGACCCTGCCGTTCATCTGGAACTGCTGGAAGTCGTACAAGGCCGGCCCGGTGGTCGAGGTCGACGACCCGTGGGGTCACGGCAACTCGCTGGAGTGGGCGACCAGCTCCCCGCCCCCGCTGCGGAACTTCGACCGGATGCCGCGGATCCGCTCCGAGCGGCCGGCGTTCGACCTCAAGTTCCCGGAGCTGGCGGCCGGCGGCCAGAGCCTGGCCGGCCCGCCGGAGGGCGGCGCCAAGCCGCTGACCAGCGAGTCCGACGGCGGCGCCAGCTACCGCGAGGACACCGCGAGCGACGCCGACCGGCGCTGACGCTCCGCACCGCGCACGACGGGCGCCACCCCACCCGGGGTGGCGCCCGTCGGCGTTGCGAGGGGTACGCCTCGTGGCGGGGGCGGCGCTGACGATCCGGGGCCGGGCCGCCCTGACCACACTGCCGCCCACCCCGGCGCCCCATGCCCAGCCCTGCCCCGCACGGGCCCAGCCCCGTGCGGCCCAGCCCCGCAGCCTGAGCGCGGGCCTCCTGATCAGTTGATGGAAAACCGGGCCACCCGGCGCATGGACACCGGCTGGGCATCAACCGATCCTGTCGCCTGCCCGTTGCCCCGCCAGACCAGGGCCGCTCAGCCAGGACCGTCGGGCCGGGGGCGCCGGGTCAGGCGGCGGGGGTCGGGACGAGTTCCGGGGTGGGCGCGAGGGTGGCGGCGGTGCGGCGGCGGCGCAGCTCGATCGGGAGCACGGCCAGCGCCACCAGCGCCCCGACCGTCCCGGTGACCGCGAAGCCCCAGGCCGGTGCGGAGGCGTCGATGACGGCGCCCGCGAGGGGCGCGCCGACCGCCATGCCGATCGTGACCGCCGAGCCGTGCAGGCCCATCGCCTCGCCGCGTACGGAGGCGGGGACCAGCCGGCTGACCGCGTCCGAGGTGGCCGCGATGGTCGGCGCGCAGAGCGCCCCGGCGGGGATCAGCGCCAGGCAGAGCAGCCACCAGTGCGCCCCGCCCAGCCCGACCGGGATGGTGCAGAGGCTGAGCGCGGCCATCAGGATCAGCGGCGGGAAGGAGCGGGTGACCGCCCCGTACGCGAAGCCGCCGACCAGCGACGCGACCGCCCAGACGGCGAGGACGGCGCCCGTCCACCCGACGTCGCCGTTCTCCCGCAGCACGGCGACCACCGCCACGTCGGTGCCGCCGAGCACCAGCATGCCGGCGGCGCTGACCGCCAGCACGGCGAGCAGGCGCGGGGTGAGCCACGAGCGGCGGGGCACCCGGGGCTGCGGCCCGGCCGGCTCGCCGCCGCCCCGGACGGGCGGGTTCAGCACCCAGAACGCGACGCCGGCGGCGACGATGCCGGCGCCCACCAGGTAGAGCGTGGTGCGCGGGGAGATCGCGGTGGCCGCCGCCACGGCCAGCGCGGGGCCGACCATGAACGACAGCTCCACCGACATCGAGTCCAGCGCGTACGCGGGGCGGCGCCGCTCCGGCGGCACCATCGCGGCGATGGACTGCCGGATCACCGAGAAGATCGGCAGGGCGAGCGAGCCAGCCAGGAACGCGGCGGGCAGCAGCACCGGGTACGGCAGCATCGGCGCGGTGGACCAGAAGGCGGCCTCGGCGATCCCGGTCAGCACGAGCACCGGCCGCAGGCCACGCCGGTCGACCAGGCGGCCGAGCAGCGGGCCGCCGATCGCGGCTCCCACGGTGATCGCCGCGCCGACGAGCCCGGCCGCTCCATAGCCGCGCCCGAGGTCGAGCACGACGTAGAACGTCAGGGTCACCCCGGTGGCGGTGAGCGGGACGCGGGCGAGCACCGACACCAGCAGCAACGACCGGAGACCGGGCAGGGCGAGCGCCTCCCGGTAAGGCTTCAGGTTCATGTCGGTGCGTACCTCCGCCGGACATCCTCGGCCGGAGGTACGACACCCGCCAACGAATTACGGCCTCATGCGGCCCTGATCACAGGCTCCCCGCGCAGGGTCACCCCGGCGCCGTCCATCGCCCGCAGCGCGACGTCCGTGGTGGGCGGGGCGACGGCGGCGGTGAGGTCCAGCAGGACGGTGGTGGCGAAGCCCTCCCGGGCGGCGTCCAGGGCGGTCGCCCGTACGCAGTGGTCGGTGGCGATCCCCACCACGTCGACCCGGTCCACGCCGCGCTGGCGCAGCCAGTCGGCCAGGCTCTCGCCGCCCTCGGCGTGCCCCTCGAAGCCGGAGTACGCGGCCGCGTACGCGCCCTTGTGGAAGATCGCCTCGATCCGGTCGGTGGCCAGGTCGGGGTGGAACTCCGCGCCCGGGGTGCCCACCACGCAGTGCCGCGGCCAGCACTCCACGAAGTCCGGCGGGTCGCCGAAGTGGGCGCCCGGGTCGACGTGGTGGTCCTTCGTCGCGACGACGTGGTCCCAGCGGTCCGGCTCGGCGGCCAGGAGCCGGGTGATCCCGGCCGCCACGCCGGCCCCGCCGCCCACGGCCAGCGAGCCGCCCTCGCAGAAGTCGTTCTGCACGTCCACGATGATCAGCGCGTTGCTCACCTGCTGCTCCTTCGTCAGTCGGCCGGGACGACCGTGACCGGGATGGCCGGGTCGCCGGCGGAGAGCTTGAGGCCCTCCCAGGGGATGGAGATCAGGCACTGTCGCAGGTGCTCCCGCGACTCGTCCAGGGTCGGCCGGTCGACCGGCTCGCCGCCGGCCAGGAACGAGTGCTGGAGCAGCCGGTCGTTGGGCCGGGGGTCCGGCACGCCCTGCGGTACGACGATCTCCTCGGTGGCGGTGCCGGTCGGCTTGTGCCGGCGTACGGCCGCCTTCCGGCCGCCGATGGTGGCCTTGTGCTCGGAGCGCTTGACCACCGGGCGGCCCTCGACCTCGACGAGCTTGTAGACCAGCCCGGCGGTGGGCGCGCCGGAGCCGGTGACCACGGCGGTGCCCGCGCCGTACATGTCGACCGGCTCGGCGGCGAGCGAGGCGATGGCGTGCTCGTCGAGGTCGCCGGAGACGATGATCTTGGTTTCGGTGGCGCCCAGCGAGTCGAGCAGCTCGCGGGACTGCTGCGCGATCACCGCCAGGTCGCCCGAGTCGATCCGCACCGCCCGCAGATCGGGCCCGGCCACCGCGATCGCGTTGCGGATGCCCTGGCTGATGTCGTACGTGTCGACCAGCAGCGTGGTGTCCTTGCCCAGCGTGGCGACCTGCGAGGCGAACGCGGCCCGCTCGTCGGAGTGCAGCAGGGTGAACGCGTGCGCGGCCGTGCCGGCGGTCGGGATGCCGTAGCGCAGCCCGGCGGCGAGGTTCGAGGTGAACCGGAAACCGGCCAGGTAGGCGGCCCGCGCCGCGGCCACCGCCGCCTCCTCGTGCGCGCGCCGGGAGCCCATCTCGATGAGGGTCCGCCCGCGCGCCGCGGTGACCATCCGCGCGGCGGCGGCGGCCACGGCGCTGTCGTGGTTGAGCACGGAGAGGATGAGCGTCTCCAGCACCACGCACTCGGCGAAGCCGCCGGAGACGGTGAGGATCGGCGAGCTGGGGAAGAACAGCTCGCCCTCGGCGTAGCCCTCGATGTCGCCCGTGAATCGGTAGTCGCGTAGCCAAGCGGCGGCCTGCTCGTCGACCACCCCGGTACGCCGCAGGAAGTCGACCTCGTCGGCGTCGAAGCGGAAGTCGCGGATCAGCTCGATCAGCCGGCCCGTGCCGGCCACCACCCCGTAGCGACGGCCGGCGGGCAGCCGGCGGCTGAACACCTCGAAGACGCAGCGGCGGTCGGCGGAGCCGTCGCGGAGGGCGGCACTGACCATGGTCAGCTCGTAGTGGTCGGTCAGCAGCGCGGGGCGAAGGGTGCTCACCGCCCCAGCCTAGGGTTCACCCGCCATCGCCGCCCTCGTGGCCCGGGATCGCCCGTAGGGCGGCCCGCAGCTCGGCCCGGCCGGCGACGCCGAGCTTGCCGTAGATCCGCTGGAGGTGGTTCTCCACGGTGCGGGCGGAGAGATAGAGCCGCTCGGCGATGACCCGGCTGGTCACCCCGTCGGCGGCGAGCCGGGCCACCTGCCACTCGCGGTCGCTCAGCGCCGGGGAGCCGGCCTGCAACGCCGGGGTACGGACCAGGTCGCAGCGGCCCAGCAGGGCGGCGAGGCGTTCCCGGGCCGCAGCCGCCGCCGGGGACCGTCGCCGGCGCAGCCGGTCCAGGGCGGTGGCGGTGGCCTCCGCCGCGTAGACGGCCAGGTCGAGCGCGTCGAAGCCGTCGGCCACCGCCAGCAGCTCGTCGGGGGAGCCGCCCGCGGCGGCCCGGGCGTGCCGGGCGAGCAGCGGGGGCAGCAGCCCGTCGACCCGCTCGGAAAGCTCGGCGAGCCGCTGCGCGACGGTGCGTTGGCCGCCGTCGGAGCAGGTCGGGCCGAGCGGCGCGCTCGCCTGGCCCAGCCGGACCAGGTCGTGCAGCACGTGCACCTCGTGGCCGGCGAAGCCGTCCGCGCGCAGCCGGTCGGCCAGCCCGCTCAGGTGCTTGACGGCGCCGGACACGTCGCCACCGGCCGCGAGCACCGCGCCCCGGGCCTGCTCCAGCCACGGGTACAGCACGATCATGCCCGGGGCGTGGGTGCGGTCGGCCTCCGCCATCGCCTCGGCCGCCTGCGCGGCGTCGCCCCGCAGCGCCGCCGCCTGGGCCCGTTCGGCCTGGGCCAGTCCCGCGTAGACCCGGCTGGTGGCGAGCACCGCGCAGGCGCCGAGGCTGGTCCGCAGCGCCGCGTCGCTCTGGCCGCGCAGCCGGGCCGCGTACGCCTGGAGGATGGCCAGGTAGCCGGTGCCGAGCCGGAAGTCGCCGGCCCCGGCCAGGTCGGCGAACTCGTCGGCCACGATCGCGTCGATGCCGGCCAGGTCGCCCGCGAGCGCCAGCCGGGTGCCCCGGGCCAGCTCCAGGGCCAGTTGCAGGTACGGCATGTCCGCCCGCCACCGGGCCGCCTCGGCCTGCACCCGGTTGATCGCGGTGGCGCTGCGGTGCAGCTGCCCCTGCGCGGCCTGGAGGTGGGCGATCGTGCTGCGCGCCAGCTCCCGGGCGGCGACGCTCGCGGCCGGCCGGTCCAGCACCGTCTGCCCGAGCCGCAGCGCGATGCCCGTGTCCAGCCGGTGCAGCCGCATGATGCCCTCGAAGGCCAGCACCCGGGCCTGGTCGGCGGAGTCGGTCAGGGTCGACCGGCGGGCGGCGATCTCCTCCACCGTGGACTCCCGACTCAGCCCCCAGTAGCTGACCATGCCCCGCACGGTCAGCCAGCGGCTCAGCCGCCGGTCGCCCTCGATGTCGGCGGCGACCGCGTCCAGCACTCCGATCGCCTCGTCCGGCCGGTCGGCGAACATCAGGATGGTGGCCAGCAGCTCCGCCGCGTCGAAGCCGCCGCCCGCGTCGAGCGCCGCGCGGGCCAGCCGGGTCGCCAGCGGTACGTCGTAGCGGGCGAACGCCTGCCGGGCCGCGTCGAGCAGCAGGGCCGGATCCTGCGCGGTGCCCGAGTCGAGCCGCCACACGGCCACCCGGAGCAGGTCGTCGCGGCGTCGCTTGCCGACCAGCTCCAGCAGCTCGGCGAGGCGGGCCTGCAACCGTCGCGTCCGGCTGACGGGGCAGCGGCGGCGCATCACCTCGCCGTAGAGCGGGTGGGCCAGCCGCACGTTCGCCCGGCGGTCGTCGTGTTCCACGGCGATCAGCCCGCGTTCCTCGGCGGTCTCCACGTCGACCGGGTCGGCGGCCTGGTTGAGCAGGTGCAGGCCGAGCGGTTCACCGAAGGCGACCAGCTCCACCACCCCGCGTACGCCCGGGGTGAGCTGGCCGATCCGCACGTCGATGAGGTCGCTCAGGTTGGGCGCCAGCTCCAGCCGGCCGGTCCACTTCCAGATCCCGTACGTGCGGGTCAGCTCCCCGCGGTCGGCGGCGAAGACCAGCTCGCGCAGCAGCAGCGGGTTGCCCTCGGAGAGCCTGCCGAGCCGGTCGGCGGAGGTGGCGTCGACCGGTCCCTCCAGGATCGCGGAGAGCAGCCGCGTGGTCTCGGCCGGCGGCAGCGGCCTCAGCTCGACGTGGTCGACCAGGCCGTCGGTCCACAGGGCGCGGATCGGCAGCGGGAGCTGCTCGCCGTCGCGTGACGTGCCGACGACCGTGGCGTTGTCGGAGCGGGCCACCAGGTGCACCAGCGCCGCCGACGGCGGGTCGAGCAGGTGCGCGTCGTCGACCGCGAGCACGATCCGGCGGCCGGCCGCCTGCTGTTGCAGCACGTCCACCGCCCAGCGCAGGATGCCGGCGGGGGACAGGCCCTGCGGCTGCTCCGTCGGGAGCACCTGGACGAGACCGCCGAAGGGGAGCGCGGCCGTGGTGGCGCTGGCCGCGATCGTCCAGACGGCGTACCCGTCGCGGGGGAGGGCCGCCATCCCCTCGCGCAGCAGGCGGCTCTTGCCGATGCCCGCGTTGCCGCTGAAGAAGATGCCCCGCCGCTCCGTGCCGGTCACCGCCGACAGCAGACGGTTGAGCTCATCCGTTCGGCCGACGAACCCCCACCGACTCATCGGGGCAGCATATCGACCGGAATCCGTCCGCGTGCACATCGTCACGCACCGAAGTTGAGTAGCGTCGTGATTACCTCTGAGTATTCGAAGTGTTCGGTTCGGGGCCCTGGCCGCCCGTACTCTTCCGGCATCCGGGTGCCGTCACCGGACGATTCCATGCGGCCGGCCGCTGCCGGTCGCCTGCCACGGGAGGCCGCTTTCGATGAAGCCCGGTCCTCTCCCCGCCGTCGACAGCCCCGACGACATGGGCGAATCCGCCGAGCTGCCCCGTCGGGACCGGCTGCCCGTCCGGCTGGGGGTGACCGAGCCCCGCCCGGAGGAGCCGCTGGCCGTGATCGGCGTCGGCCCGGCCGCCGCGGGGCGGCGCGAGGTGCTCGCCCGCCTGCTCCAGCTCGATCCCGCCATGCTCGCCGTGCCCGCCGGCAGCTGGCTCGTGGTGCGCCACTCCCAGGTGCCGACGCGGGCCGCCTACGTGCCCGGCTACCGCCAGCCCCACTCCTACGGTGCCGACCGGCTGGCCGCCGGGCCGGCGCTCGCGCGCCCGCCGCGTCGGGTCGAGCTGAGCCTGCCTGAGCCCCTGCTGCGGCACTTCAGCCTCGTCGACACGCCGGACACGGGTGCCCTCGGGGCGGCCGGCGGCCGGCTGCTGCTCGACGCGGCGGGCCGGTCCGGGGCGGTGCTCTTCGTGATCGCCGCCGACCAGGCCTTCACCGCAGTCGAGCTCCACCTGCTCGCCGACCTGGCCCGTGCCGGCGTCGGGGTCGTCTTCGCGGTCACCCCGGGCGCGGGCGGCTGGGCCCCGGTGCCGGAGGGCGCGGCCACGACGGAGGGCACGGGGGCGTCCGTCGGGTCGGCTCCCGCACCGGTGGACCCGGTCGCGGTCACCGTCGAGGCGCACCGGGCGGCCCTGCTGGCCGCCGTGCCCGGGCTCGCCGACGCCCGCTGGTTCCCGATCGACGCCGGGGGTGACGGGGCGGACCTGCGCCGGGCGCTGGTCGGCTGGGCCGCCGACGAGGGGCTGCGACGGGCGAGCGCCGAGCCGCCGGAGCTGCCGGGATCGCACGGCCGGGTGCCGGTGGTGGCCGACCCGGGTGGCTGGTCGGAGCAGCTCGACCGGCAGGCCCGGTCCTCCGCCCGGCGCATCCGCCAGCACCTCGCCCTGGAGGTGGCGAACATCCACCTCCGCGTGGTGCAGGAGATCGTCTTCGGGGTCGGCTGCGCCGGCCTGCCGCAGTTGCTCGACCGCGAGATGGAGGCGCTGTCGCTGCTGGCCACCGCCCAGTGCGACGAGGCGGTGCGCGGGCTCGTCGAGGAGGTCGCCGGCCGGGTCTTCGGCGCGCCGCTGCCGGCGGGCGTCCGGCGGCGCCTCGACGTCCCGGTGCGCTGGGGCCTGACGGAGCACCGGCGCGAGCACGAGCTGGACCGCGTGCTGCTCGTCACCAGCACCGGCGGCGTGGCGGGGCTGACCGGGACCGGCGCGACCGACACGCTGGCGAGCTATCCGGGCGTGGCGCGCGGGGAGGTGCTCCCGCCGGTCGCCGTGGCCCTCTCGGGCGGCTGCTGGCAGCACTGGCGCAGCCCCGGCAACCACGACCCCAACGCCGCCCGTGCCTGGGCGCAGCGCGCGCTGCGGGAGATCGAACTGGAACTGTGCCGGGAGGTGTCCCGGCGGTTCGAGGTGGTCCGCCTCTCGCTGGACGGGGTGCTCTCCGATGCTGTCGACCACGGCATCCTGCTCGCCTGAGGGCGCTCCGGTCGCCTGCGGCGTCGGCACCGGGCGGCCGCCGCCCGCTGCCGCCGACGCCCTTGACCAGGCAGGACGCGGCGATCCACGCCCGCCCGGCGTTCCGGTTCCTCGGTTCGCCGAGTCCGGTGGCACGATGGGGGGCATGGCGGCTCCGCAGGTTGCACCTGTCGAGACGCCGGACACCGATGAGGTGCCGGCGTCCGACCGGCCGTGGGTGACGATCGTGTGGGACGACCCGGTCAACCTCATGACGTACGTGACCTGGGTCTTTCAGAAGCTCTTCGGCTACAGCCGGGAGAAGGCGGAACAGCTCATGCTCGACGTGCACCACAAGGGCCGCGCCGTGGTCTCCAGCGGCGCCCGGGAGCGGATGGAGCACGACGCGTCGCAGCTGCACGCGTACGGGCTGTGGGCGACGGTGGACCGGTCGTGAGCATGTTCCGTCGCCAGGGCGACCGCTACGTCGTCACCTTCGCCGTCGACGAGGTGCGGGTGCTGCGGAAGGTGGCATCCGAGGTGGTCGGGCTGCTCACCGACGGCTTCGACCACACCGACCCGGTGGTGGGCCGGCTCTTTCCCGAGGTCTACCCGGAGGACCCGTCCGGCACGGCCGAGTTCCGCCGCTACACCGAGGGCGACCTCAAGACCGCCAAGATCGACCAGGCCGGCGCGATCCTCGCGTCGCTGCCCGACGAGGCCGGCGGCGAGGTGCGTCTCGACGCGGAGGCGGCCGAGGCGTGGCTGCGGGCGCTCAACGACGCCCGGCTGGCGATGGGCGTCCGGCTGGAGATCAAGGACGGCACCGACCTCGGCGAGGAGCTCGACGACGCGGTCGCCGAGGACCCGACCTCCAGCCGGGTGTTCCAACTGTCGGTCTACGCGTACCTCGGCTACCTTCAGGAATCCCTGCTCAACGCCTTGATCGACTAGGCGTGACCGGCACCACCTTAAGGTCGCGGCAGGTACGCGTTAGGCTGGACCACGTGCTGAGCATCGACCGGTCGATCATCGACGCGATCGTCGCCCACGCCCGGCGGGACCATCCCGACGAGGCGTGCGGCGTGGTCGCCGGTCCCGCCGGCAGCGACACCCCCACCCGGCACATTCCGATGGACAACGCGGCCCGTTCCATGACGTTCTACGAGTTCGACTCGATGGAGCAGCTGCGGGTGTGGCGCGAGATGGACGACCGGGACGAGGAGCCCGTCGTCATCTACCACTCGCACACCGCCACGGAGGCCTACCCGTCCCGCACGGACATCTCGTTCGCCGGTGAGCCCGGCGCGCACTACCTGCTGGTCTCCACCCGCGACGCCGACACGGAGGAGATCCGCTCCTTCCGGATCGTCGACGGCGTGGTGACCGAGGAGCCGGTCCGGATCGTGGACGCGGGGGTGGACCCGCACGCCGTGCAGTCCTACATGTTCGGGCAGAGCCCGGCGACGGTCGACTACGAGTGTTCCGGCCGCTGATCCAGCGCCGTCACACCCGTTCACGTCCCGTCACCCTTCGGCACGCCCGACCATCATCGAGGAGCACGACACCATGGCCATCGAGGTTCGCATTCCCACCATCCTGCGCAGCTACACCGGCGGCGCGAAGGTCGTCGAGGGCGCCGGCGACACGCTGGGCGACCTGCTCGCCGACCTGGACTCCCGGCACGCCGGCCTGAAGGCCCGGCTGGTCACCGACGCCGGTGCGCTGCACCGCTTCGTCAACGTCTACGTCAACGACGAGGACGTCCGTTTCCTGGGTGCGCTGGACGCCAAGCTCAACGACGGCGACAGCGTGACCATCCTGCCGGCCGTCGCCGGTGGCGCTTTCGGCTTCGCTGCGGCTGCCGCGATCGCCCAGCACGGCGCCGCGGTCGCCGCGCGGTCGGCCGCCGCCGCCCGCTGACGGGGGCGGTCGCCATGGCGCGGTACGACAGCCTTCTCGACGCCTGCGGGGGAACGCCCCTGGTCGGGCTGCCCCGGCTCTCGCCGACGGTGCCCGACGGGGCGCCGCCGGTGCGGCTCTGGGCGAAGCTGGAGGACCGGAACCCGACCGGCAGCATCAAGGACCGGGCGGCCACGTTCATGGTCCGGGCGGCCGAGGAGGCCGGCCGGCTCCGGCCGGGCGACACGATCCTCGAACCGACCAGCGGCAACACCGGCATCTCGCTGGCGATGGTGGCCAAGCTGCGCGGCTACCGGCTGGTCTGCGTGATGCCGGAGAACGTCTCGACCGAGCGGGTGCAGCTGCTCCGGATGTACGGCGCGGAGATCATCTTCTCGCCTGCGGCGGGCGGCTCCAACCAGGCGGTCGCCACCGCCAAGCAGATCTCGGCCGAGCACCCCGACTGGGTCATGCTCTACCAGTACGGCAACGAGGGGAACGCCCGGGCGCACTACGAGACCACCGGCCCGGAGCTGCTGCACGACCTGCCCACGATCACGCACTTCGTGGCGGGCCTCGGCACCACCGGGACGCTGATGGGCACCGGGCGCTACCTGCGCGAGAAGGTCGACGGCATCCAGGTCGTCGCGGCCGAGCCGCGCTACGGCGAGCTGGTCTACGGGCTGCGCAACATCGACGAGGGCTACGTCCCCGAGCTCTACGACGCGTCGGTGCTGTCCCGGCGCTTCTCCGTCGGCACCCGCGACGCGGTGCTGCGGACCCGGCAGCTCGTCGAGGTGGAGGGCATCTTCGCCGGTTTCTCCACGGGCGCGATCCTGCACGCCGCCCTGGCGGTGGCGCACGAGGCCGTCCGCGCCGGCCAGCGGGCCGACGTGGCCTTCGTGGTCTGCGACGGCGGCTGGAAGTACCTCTCCACCGGGGCGTACGGCGGCACCCTCGCCGACGCCGAGGAGGCCCTGGAGGGCCAGCTCTGGGCGTGACGTCGAGTGGCCGGGCCGCCGACCCACGTCGGTGGCCCGGGCCGCCCGTCACGGCCCCCGCGACGTGGCCGGCCCGCTCACCCAGCGCTACCGACGGACGCCGTCTCGTCACCGGATCCGGGTGGGCGGCCCGGGCGGGTGTCACGTTGGTGACAACTTCCTGTGGATGACTCTTGTCGTCGCGCGGGCGCGCGTAGGCTGCCCTGCGTGGTGTACGCGCCGGTAAAGATCATCCACAACGGGACCGTCGACGCGAAAACTACGCATAGTTACAGTGAGAAGACTCGATGCGACTGACCGTCCTGGGCTGCGCGGGCAGTTTCCCCGGTCCCGAGTCCCCCTGCTCGGCCTACCTCGTCGAGGCGGACGGCTTCCGGCTGCTGGTCGACTTCGGCTCCGGGTCGCTGTCCAACCTCCAGCGCTACGCGGGGCTGCACGCCCCCGACGCCATCATCCTCACCCACCTGCACTGCGACCACATCCTCGACGCGGTGACGTACGTGGTGGTCCGCCGCTACGCCCCCGACGGCCCCTACCCGTCGCTGCCCGTCTACGCCCCCGCCGGCGCACCGGACCGGCTGGCCGCCGCGTACGGGCAGGAGGACGGCACGGTCGAGGACGTCTACCAGTTCTACGCCCTGGAACCCGGCACCTTCCCGATCGGCCCGTTCGCGGTCACCGTCGACCGGGTGAACCACCCCGTCGAGACGTACGGCGTCCGGCTGGAGCACGGCGGCCGGGTGCTCTGCTACTCCTCGGACACCGCGCCCTGCGACGCGCTGCTGCGGCTGGCCCAGGACGCCGACACGTTCCTCTGCGAGGCGAGCTACCTCGACGGCGTGGAGAACCCGCCGGACCTGCACCTGACCGGCGGGGAAGCCGGCGAGGTGGCGACCAAGGCGGGGGTGGGCCGGCTGCTGCTCACCCACCTCGTGCCCGCCTGGGGCAGCGAGGCGCACACCGTGGCGTCGGCCGGCGCCGCCTTCGACGGGCCGCTCGAGGTGGTCCGGCCCGGCGCCAGCTACGAGATCTGACCGGCCGCCGTGCCGGGGCGGGACTCCCCGGGGCGCACCACTCGGGGCACCGCATAGGGTGCAGGGATGGCGCGACCTGACGGGCGGCGACCCGACGAACTCCGACCTGTGACGTTGACCCGGGGCTGGAGCACCCATCCGGAGGGCTCGGTGCTCGTGGAGTTCGGCGGCACCCGGGTGCTCTGCACCGCCAGCGTCACCGAGGGCGTGCCCCGCTGGCGCAAGGGCTCCGGGCTCGGCTGGGTCACCGCCGAGTACGCGATGCTGCCGCGGGCCACCAACACCCGCTCCGACCGGGAGAGCGTGAAGGGCCGCGTCGGTGGGCGTACGCACGAGATCTCCCGGCTGATCGGGCGGAGCCTGCGGGCGTCCATCGACCTGAAGGCCCTCGGCGAGAACTCGATCGTGCTCGACTGTGACGTGCTCCAGGCCGACGGCGGCACCCGCACCGCCGCGATCACCGGCGCGTACGTGGCGCTGCACGACGCGGTGACCTGGCTGGCCGGGCGCAAGTCGCTGGCCGGCAAGCCGGAGAAGGTGATGCACCGCTCGGTGGCCGCGATCAGCGTCGGGATCATCGACGGCGAGCCCCGGCTGGACCTCGACTACACCGAGGACGTCGCCGCCGAGGTCGACATGAACGTGGTGTGCACCGGCACCGGCGAGTTCGTCGAGGTGCAGGGCACCGGGGAGGCGGGCGTGTTCGCCCGCGAGCAGCTCGACGCCCTGCTCGACCTGGCCGTCGCCGGCTGCGTGGAACTGGCCGAAGCCCAGCGGAAGGCGCTCTCCCTCCCGTGAGCGCGAGGAGTGAGCTTGCGGGCCCCACAGTCGCGAACAAAGGTGGATTCTGATGAACAAGGTGCTGCTCGCCACCCGTAACCGCAAGAAGCTCGTCGAGCTCCAGCGGATCCTCGACGGCGCGCTCGGCGCGCACCGCGTCGCCCTGATCGGGCTGGACGACGTCGAGGAATATCCGGAGCTGCCCGAGACCGGCCTGACGTTCGGCGAGAACGCGCTGATCAAGGCGCGGGAGGGCTGCCGGCGCACCGGCCTGCCGACGATCGCCGACGACTCCGGGATCGCCGTCGAGGCCCTCAACGGCATGCCCGGGGTGTTCAGCGCCCGCTGGGCCGGCCGGCACGGCAACGACCAGGCCAACCTCCAGCTCGTGCTGGACCAGATCGCGGACCTGCCCGACGAGCACAGGGCCGCGTCCTTCGTCTGCACGGTGGCCCTGGTCCTGCCGGGCGGCAAGGAGCACCTGGTCGACGGCCGGCAGAGCGGCCGGCTGCTCCGGGCGCCGCGCGGCGACGGCGGGTTCGGCTACGACCCGATCTTCCTCGGCGACGGGCAGGACCGCACCAACGCGGAGCTGACGCCGCAGGAGAAGGACGCGGTCAGCCACCGGGGCAAGGCGCTGCGGGAGCTGGCCAAGCTGGTCGCCAAGGTGCTGCCGCCCGCGAGCTGACGGACCCGCCCCGGTGGGAGGGGTGCTGACGGGGTTCGCCGTCATCGTCACCGTCATCGCCGTCGGCTACGCCCTCGGCCGTGGCGGGGTGCTGGGGCCGGACGCGGCCACCGTCCTCTCCCGCGTCGCGTTCTTCGTCGCGACCCCGGCGCTGCTGTTCGAGACGGTGGCCCGGGCGGACGTGCCCGCGGTCGTCTCGTCCGCCCTCGTCGTCACGGTGGCGAGCACCACCGCCGTGGCGTCGGTGTTCGTCGCCGTCGCGCGGCTCTGCTGGCGCCGCTCCGTGGCGGACGCGACGATCGGCGCGCTGGCCTCGTCGTACGTCAACGCGGCGAACATCGGCATCCCCGTCGCGGTCTACGTCCTCGGGGACGCCTCGTTCGTCGCGCCCGTGCTGATGTTCCAACTGGTCGTCATGACGCCCGTCGCGTTCGCCTTCCTCGAGGCGGCCACGGCGGGAAGCAGGCCGTCGCTCGGCACGGTGGTGCTCCAGCCGCTGACCAACCCGGTCACCATCGCGTGCGCGCTGGGCGTCGCGGCCAGCCTGACCGGCTGGCTGCCGCCGGAGCCGGTCCTGCGGCCGATCGAACTCGTCGCGGCGATGGCGGTGCCCGCGACGCTGATCGCGTACGGCCTCTCCCTGCACGGCGCGCCGCGGCCCGGCTCCGGCGACACCGGACGCGACGTCCGGCTCGCGGTCGTCCTCAAGACCGTGGTCCAGCCGGCCGTCGCCTACCTCGTCGCCCGCTTCGCGATGGGGCTGCCGCCCGGCCTCGTGCTGGCCTGCACGGTCACCGCCGCCCTGCCGACGGCGCAGAACGTCTTCGTCTACGCGATCCGCTACGGCCGGGGCACGGTCCTGGCGCGCGACTCGATCCTGCTGTCGACGGTGACCGCCGTGCCCGTGCTGATCGGGGTGGCGGTGCTGGCGGGCTGACACCCGCGGGCTCCTGGGCCGCCGTGTCGTGACGGCGGCCCGGGGTGGCCGTCAGTCGAGGGGGCCGATCTCGCGCTCGATGGCGGCGCGCAGCTCGGGCCCGGCCAGCACGACCCGGGCGGCCTCCATCAGCGGGGCCAGGAAGACGTCCGGTCCGGGTTCCCCGGCGATCCCGCCGAGCGCCGCGACGGCCGCCCGGCCGGCCGGCGACGGGATGAGCGGGGCGCGCAGCTGGAGCCCGCGTACCCCGGCGAGCAGCTCGACGGCGAGCAGGCTGGTCAGGTTGTCCAGCACGGTGCGCAGCTTCTTGGCCGCCGCCCAGCCCATCGAGACGTGGTCCTCCTGCATGCCGCTGGTGGGCAGCGAGTCCACCGACGCCGGCGCGGCGAGCCGCCGGTTCTCCGCGACGATCCCGGCCGCCGTGTACTGGGCGATCATCAGCCCGGAGTTGACCCCCGCGTCGGGGGAGAGGAACGCCGGCAGCTCCCGGGACCGGGTGACGTCGAGCAGCCGGTCCACCCGGCGCTCGGCGATCGCGCCCACCTCGGCGGCGGCGATGGCCAGGAAGTCCGCGGCGAAGCCGAGCGGCGCGCCGTGGAAGTTGCCGGTCGACTCGACGCGGCCGTCGGGCAGCACCACCGGGTTGTCCACCACCGAGACCAGCTCCCGCCCGGCCACCGTCCGGACGAAGTCCAGCGTGTCCCGGGCCGCCCCGGCGACCTGCGGCGCGCACCGCATCGAGTACGCGTCCTGCACCGCGTGCGCGAGGTCGTCGCGGTGCGAGTCCATCACCCGGGAGTCCTGGAGCAGCCGGTGGATGTTCGCCGCCGAGGCCGACTGCCCGGGGTGCGGCCGGATGGCGTGCAGCTCCGGCAGGAACGGCCGCTCCGAGCCGAGCATCGCCTCGATGGCAAGGGCGGCGGTGACGTCGGCCATCGTGAACAGGTGCGTGGCGTCGTGGATCGCCAGCAGCAGCATGCCGAGCATGCCGTCGGTGCCGTTGATCAGCGCCAGGCCCTCCTTGGCGGCCAGCTCGACCGGCGACAGCCCGGCCCGGCGCAGCGCGTCGGCGGCAGGCAGCCGCTCGCCGGCCGGGCCGAGCACCCAGCCCTCGCCGAGCAGCACCAGCGCGCAGTGCGCCAGCGGCGCCAGGTCGCCGGAGGCGCCCAGCGAGCCGTGCTCCGGCACCCACGGCGTCACGTCGTGGTTGAGCAGGTCGACCAGTGCCTCGGCGAGCAGGGGCCGGACCCCGGAGCGGCCGAGCGCCAGCGAGCGGACCCGCAGCAGCATCATGGCCCGCACCACCTCGCGCGGCATCGGCGCGCCCACCCCGGCGGCGTGCGAGCGGATCAGCGCGTGCTGGAGCTCGGCCCGCCGCTCGGGCGCGACGAAGGTGTTCGCCAGCGCGCCGAAGCCGGTGGAGACGCCGTAGACCGGGCGGCCGGCGGCCTCGATGCCGTCGACAATGGACCGGCTGGTGGTCATGGCGTCCACGGTGGCCGGGTCGAGGACGACCTTGGCGGAGCCGCGCGCCACGGCGAGCACGTCGGCGGGGGAGATCCCGGTGGGCAGGATGGTCACGGTCATTGCGGCACTCCGTTGCGCAGAACCTGGCGGATCAGTGGCACCCCCGGCCGGTAGGCCAGGTGCAGGTGGGACGGGGCGTCGAGGACGATCAGGTCGGCCCGCGCCCCCACGCCGAGCCGCCCGATGTCGTCGCGGCGCAGCGCCCGCGCGCCGCCGGCGGTCGCGGCCCAGACGGCCTCCGCCGGGGTCATCCGCATCTCGCGTACGGCGAGCGCCACGCAGAACGGCATCGACGACGTGTACGACGAACCGGGGTTGCAGTCCGTCGCCAGCGCCACGGTGACGCCGGCGTCGAGCAGCCGGCGGGCGTCCGGGTAGGGCGAGCGGGTGGAGAACTCGGCGCCGGGCAGCAGGGTCGCCACGGTGGTGGTGTGCCGGCCGTCAGCGCACATGCAGTCGAACCGGGCGGAGGCCAGCGCGTCGACGTCGGCGTCGGTGAGGTGGGTGCAGTGGTCGACGCTGGCGGCGCCCAGCTCCACACCGAGCTGGACGCCCGGCCCGGGGCCGAGCTGGTTGGCGTGCACCCGCACGCCCAGCCCGACGGCCTGCCCGCAGGCGAGGATCGCGCGGGCGTGGTCCACGTCGAACGCGCCCCGCTCGCAGAAGACGTCGATCCAGCGCGCGTGCGGCGCGGCGGCGGCCAGCATCGGCCCGCAGACCAGCCCCACGTAGTCGTCGGGGCGGTCGGCGTACTCGGCCGGGACCACGTGGGCGCCGAGGAAGGTGGTCTCCTCGCTGACCTCGGCGGCGATCCGTAGCGAGCGGGCCTCGTCGGCGACGGTGAGGCCGTACCCGCTCTTGATCTCCATGGTGGTGGTGCCCTGCCGCAGCGCCTCACCGTGCAGCCGCCGCACGGTGGCCCGCAGCTCGTCGTCGCCGGCCGCCCGGGTGGCGCCGACCGTGGTCCGGATGCCGCCGCCGGTGTACGGCTGCCCGGCCATCCGGGCGGCGAACTCGGCGGCCCGGTCCCCGGCGAAGACCAGGTGGGCGTGGCTGTCCACGAAGCCGGGCAGCACGGCGGCGCCCTGCGCGTCCAGGCGTCGGTCGGCGGCCGGCGCGTCGCGGGACGGCCCGATCCAGGCCACCCGCCCGTCCTCGACCAGCAGGGCGACGTCCCGCCGGATGCCCAGCGGTCCGCCCTCGCCCCCGGGCTCGTTGGTCACCAGCTCGCCGATGTCGTCGACCAGCAGACTGCTCATGCGGTCACCTCCTCGATCGCCGTGGTCAGTTCGGCCGGCACGTCGACCGTGAGGTGCCGGCCGTCGCGCACCACCGGCCGGCCGTCCACCACGACGTGCGTGACGTCGGCCGCGCCGGCCGCGAACCAGACCCCCACCGGCGGTACGCCGGCCGTGCGCGGGCTGTCCAGCCGTACGGTCACCAGGTCGGCGCGTGCCCCCACGGCGATCCGCCCGGCGTCGCGCCAGCCCAGCGCGGCGTGACCGCCCACGGTGGCCGCGTCGCGCAGCTCGGCGGGGGCGAAGTGGCCGCGCTGGCGGGTGCGCAGCCGCTCGTCCAGCTCCACCGCGCGGGCCTCCTCGAAGAGGTCGATCACGGCGTGGCTGTCGCTGCCCAGGCTGAGCGGCAGGCCGACGTCGGCCATCCGCCGGGCCGGGCCGATCCCGTCGGCCAGGTCCCGCTCGGTGGTCGGGCAGAGGCAGACGCCCGTGCCGGCGTCCCCGAGCAGCGTGAGGTCGCCGCCGGTCAGGTGGGTGGCGTGCACGGCCGTGGTGTTCGGGCCGAGCGCCCCCCGGTCGGCGAGCAGCCGGGCCGGGGTGCAGCCGTGCGTGGCCCGGCAGGCGTCGTTCTCCGCCGGCTGCTCGGAGAGGTGCACGTGCAGCGGCGCCCCACGCCGGTCGGCCCACCCGGCCACGGTGGCGAGCTGCCCGGCCGGCACCGCCCGCACCGAGTGGATCGCCGCACCGACCCGGACGTGGTCGTCGGTGGGCCGGAACGCGTCGACCCGCTCCGCCCAGCGCAGCGCGTCGCCGTCGCCGAAGCGCCGCTGCGGCCCGGCGAGCGGCTCCCCGTCGACCGTGGCGGTGAGGTAGCAGGTGTCCAGCAGGGTGATCCGGATCCCGGCGTGCGCGGCGGCCTCGACCAGCGCCGCACCCATCGCGTTCGCCTCGGCGTACGGGGTGCCGTCCGGGTCGTGGTGCACGTAGTGGAACTCGCCGACGCAGGTGACGCCGGCCAGCGCCATCTCGGCGTAGACCGCCCGGGCCAGGGCCAGGTACGAGTCCGGGTCCAGCCGCTGCGCCACCGCGTACATCCGGTCGCGCCAGGTCCAGAAGTCGCCACGCCCGCCGTGGGTGCGCCCGCGCAGCGCCCGGTGGAACGCGTGCGAGTGCGCGTTGGCCAGCCCGGGCAGGGTCAGCCCGGGCAGCCGCTCGACATCGGTCATGACCTCGACCCCGGCGGGCGGCGTGCTCCCGGCCGTCAGCGGGGTCACCCCGGTGATCCGCCCGTCGGTCGTCTCGATCAGCACGTCGGCGGTCGGCTCGGCGTGGCCGGGCAGCCAGGCGTACTCGGCCAGCCAGTGGGTCCCGGTCATGTCGTCTGCCCCCTGTCGAGCTGAATCGTCTGCGACATCAGTCGATCACCGCGGAGGCGAATCGTCTGCGACATCAGCTCGACAGGCCGCCGACGGACCTCCCGGGCCGCGGTCAGCGGCACGTCAGCTCCTCCAGCACCCAAGCCAGGGCGGTGACCCCGGCCGCGCAGTCGGCGTCGCTGGCCGACTCCGCCGGCGAGTGCGACACCCCCGTCGGGTTGCGCACGAAGAGCATCGCCGTGGGCAGGTGCGCGGCGAGCACGCCGGCGTCGTGCCCGGCCCCGGTCGGCAGCACCGGCGCGTCGAGCAGGGTCGCGAGCCGGTCGGCCAGGCCACCGTCGAAGGAGACCAGCGGGGTGGCCGACTCCTCCGTCAGCGCCACCTCCGTACCGTCGCGGCGGGCCCGCTCGGCGGCCTTCGCGCGTACCGCGTCGACCAGCCCCGTCAGCGTCTCCGGCTCGGCGGCCCGGGCGTCCAGCCAGCCGGTCACCTTCGACGGGATCGCGTTGGTGGCGTTCGGCTCCACCGCCACCCGGCCGACGGTGGCGTGGGCGCCGCGCAGCCGCGCCTCCTTGTTGGCCGCCAGCACCGTGAAGGCGTACGTCAGCATGGGGTCGCGGCGGTCGGCCATCCGGGTCGTACCGGCGTGGTTGCCCTCGCCGGTGAACTCGAAGCGCCAGCGGCCGTGCGGCCAGATCGCGCTCGCCACCCCGACCGGCGCGCCGGCGTCCACCATCGCGCGGCCCTGCTCGACGTGCAGCTCGACGAAGGCGGCGAAGCCGCCGAGCAGCTCGGGCCGGGCGCCCGCCGGCCGAGCGCCCAGCGCCTCGGCGAAGCTCACCCCGCCGGCGTCGCGCAACCCGGCCGCGCGCTCCACCGCGATCTCCCCGGCGAGCAGGCGCGACCCCAGGCACGGTACGCCGAAGCGCGCGCCCTCCTCCTCGACGAACGCGCCGAGCACCACGGGTCGGGTCGGCGCGACGCCGGCCGCGCGCAGCTCGTCGACGGCGAGGAACGCGCTGACGATGCCGAGCGGCCCGTCGTAGGCCCCGCCGTGCGGCACCGAGTCGAAGTGGCTGCCCGTCAGCACCGCGTCGCCGGCCTCCGGGTCACCCCACCGGGCGAACAGGTTGCCGTTGCCGTCGTCGGTGACCGGCATGCCCCGACGGTCGGCCTGCTCGCGGAACCACTCCCGCAGCCGCAGCTCCGGCTCGGTCAGCGCGTACCGCAGGTAGCCGCCGCTGCCCTCGTCGCGCCCGACCGGTGCGATCTCGTCCCACAGCGCCCGGAACCTGTAAGGAAGGGACCCTTCCTCTACCAAATCCGTTAACAAGGTGCCCTTCCTCACGCCTCGGCCATGGGGGTGCGGACGCCGGTGCGGGTCGCGACCTCGCGGGCGGCGTCGTAGCCGGCGTCGACGTGCCGGATGACGCCCATCGCCGGGTCGTTGGTCAGCACCCGCTCGATCTTCTGCCCGGCCAGCGCCGTGCCGTCGGCCACGCAGACCTGCCCGGCGTGGATGGACCGGCCGATGCCGACCCCGCCGCCGTGGTGGATCGACACCCAGGACGCCCCGCTGGCGGTGTTGACCAGCGCGTTGAGCAGCGGCCAGTCGGCCACGGCGTCGGAGCCGTCGGCCATCGCCTCGGTCTCCCGGTAGGGACTCGCCACGCTGCCGCAGTCCAGGTGGTCCCGCCCGATCACCACGGGCGCGGACAGCTCGCCGGAGGCGACCATCTCGTTGAACCGCACCCCCGCCCGGTCGCGCTCGCCGTAGCCGAGCCAGCAGATCCGCGCCGGCAGGCCCTGGAACGCGACCCGCTCGCCGGCCATCCGGATCCACCGCGCGAGGGACTCGTTCTCCGGGAACAGCTCCAGGAGCGCACGGTCGGTCGCGGCGATGTCGGCCGGATCGCCGGAGAGCGCCGCCCACCGGAACGGGCCCTTGCCCTCGCAGAACAGCGGCCGGATGTACGCGGGCACGAAGCCGGGGAAGTCGAAGGCCCGCTCGAACCCGCCGAGCTTCGCCTCGCCCCGGATCGAGTTGCCGTAGTCGAAGACCTCCGCGCCGGCGTCGAGGAACCCGACCATCGCCTCGACGTGCTTCGCCATCGACGCCCGCGCCCGGTCGGTGAACTCGGCGGGCTTCGCCGCCGCGTAGTCCCGGGCGTCGGCCAGCTCCACCCCCTCCGGCAGGTACGACAGCGGGTCGTGCGCGCTGGTCTGGTCGGTGACGACGTCGATGTCGACGCCCCGGCGCAGCAGCTCCGGGAAGACCGTGGCCGCGTTGCCGACCACGCCGACGCTCAGCGCCCGCCGGTCCCGCTTCGCGGCGAGCACCCGCTCGACGGCGTCGTCCAGGGAGTCGGCGACCTCGTCGAGGTAGCGGTCGTGCACCCGGCGGTCCAGGCGGGTCCGGTCCACGTCGACGATCAGGCAGACACCGCCGTTCATGGTGACCGCGAGGGGCTGCGCCCCGCCCATCCCGCCGCAGCCGGCGGTCAGCGTCAGCGTGCCCGCGAGCGTGCCGCCGAACTTCTTCGCGGCGACCGCGGCGAACGTCTCGTAGGTGCCCTGGAGGATGCCCTGGGTGCCGATGTAGATCCACGAGCCGGCGGTCATCTGCCCGTACATGGTGAGGCCGAGCTGTTCGAGGCGGCGGAACTCCGGCCAGGTGGCCCAGTCGCCCACCAGGTTCGAGTTGGCCAGCAGCACCCGGGGCGCCCACTCGTGGGTACGCATGACGCCCACCGGCCGGCCCGACTGCACCAGCATGGTCTCGTCGTCGCGCAGGTCGGTCAGGGTGCGCACCAGCGCGTGGTACGACGGCCAGTCCCGCGCCGCCTTCCCGGTGCCGCCGTAGACCACCAGGTCGTCGGGGCGCTCGGCCACCTGCGGGTCGAGGTTGTTCATCAGCATCCGCAGCGCGGCCTCCTGGGGCCACCCACGGGCGGTGCGTTCGGTGCCGCGTGCGGCGCGTACGGGCTGGGTCATCTCGGCTCTCCTCCGGGTCATCCGAGGAACAACTGGCGGCGGGCGGCGGAAGCCTCGAAGGCTTCCAGCCGGCGCTGGGTGTCGGTCGGGGTGGCGTCGCAGATGGCCTGGAGCAGCACCATGGCCAGGGTCATCGGCGCGGTGTGCAGGTCGAAGACGAGCTGCGCGCCGACCGCGGCGGGCAGCACCACGTCGGCGTGCTCGGTGGCCGGGCTGACCGGCGAGTCGGTGATGGCCACCACGGTGAGGCCGGCGGCCCGGGCCTCGCGCAGCGCGTCCAGGGTCTCCCGGGGATAGCGGGGCAGGACGAAGGCGAGCAGGGCGCCCGCCCCGGCCTCGGCGGCCTGTTCGAGGCGGTCGGTGAGCAGGCTGCCGCCGTCGTCGAGCACCCGCACGTCGGGGTGCACCTTGGCGGCGAAGTAGGCGAAGTAGGCGGCCAGCGGGGCGGCGGCGCGCAGGCCCAGCACCGGCAGGGGGCGGCTGGCGGCCAACAGCCTCCCGGTCTCGGCGATCCGGTCCCGGTCGGCGAGCTGTCCGGCGAGGCGGTCGAGGTTGCCGATCTCGGCGCGTACCGCCTGCTGGAGCTCGTTGCCGGTGTCGGTCGCGTCGCCCGGGGCGCCGGCGGACAGCTCGCGCAGCCGGCGGCGCAGCGCGGGGTAGCCGTCGTGGCCGAGCGCGACCGCGAACCGGGTGACCGACGGCTGGCTGACCCCCGCCAGCTCGGCGACCTCGGCCGCCGACAGGTACGCGGCGGCCGGCGCGTGCTGCACGAGGCAGTGCGCGATGCGGCGCTGGGTGGGGGTGAGCCGGACCCCCTGGAACAGGTCCAGCACCCGCTCGGTGGGCGCCACCACAGCTCCCTCATTCATGCCGCGACTCTATGCATGAAAACTTTCAGGGGCAACAGGGTGGCTGTGCCCGGCCGGCGACGGGTGGGCGGAAAGCCTGGCACCACCTCTGTAGGATCCGCACGGCGGTTGAGCAGAGGAGTTGGCATGCAGCCGGGTGGCCCCTACAGGTACACGCACATGCTTGGCCAGTGTCAGGTGGGTAAGGCCTGGGCCGCCGTCGACGCGCAGGGCCGGTTCGTCACGGTCGCCCTGCTGGACGGGCCGGTGGCCGCGGACCCACGGTGGCGTGAGGCGTTCGCCAACGCCGTGTACGCCCTGGCTGAGACGCCGGACGGGCACCGGTACGCCAATGTGGACTTCTCGTCGGCGAGCCCCTGGGCGGCGTACGGCCCCGAAGCGGGCAACGCGCCCCAACGACTCTTCGAGACCCTCGGCCAGGAGTACCGGCCCGGTCCCGCCGTCGCGTCAGCCCCGGTCGCGGCGTCCGCTCCGGTCAGCGGGGTGCCGACGCCAGCCCCGATGAGCTCGCCACCGGCGAACGCCGCGGAGTCGGTGTCCGGGGTGCCGTCCGCCGGCGCCGGCCCGGCGCAGCCGACCTCCGGCTCGCCGCAGTTGCCGTGGGCCGCGCAGTCTTGGTCGATGCCCGCGCAGCAGCCGGTGTCCGGCGTGCCCACGTCGGCCCCCGCCACGCCCACCTCGGCGGCGCCGGCGACCTCGTACGACCCCCTCGCCTCGTCCGGGCGGCGCATCGCGCCCGCACCGAAGGAGCGACGCCGGATGCCGTGGCTGTGGGTGGGGGTCGGCGCGCTGGTGCTGACGTTGCTCGCCGGCGGCGGCGGCTTCGCGCTGGCCAAGGCCGGTGCAGAGGAGGAGGGGCCGGCGGCGGCGCCGTCGAGCAGCCCTTCGCTCGCGCCGTACGAGGCGACGCAGTTCTCCATCAACAAGGCGAAGTTCGAGGGGGCGCTCGCGCCACTGGCGGAGCCCTGGATGGCCCGGATGGGCGGATGCGCGGCCGACACCGACGCCGGCGGGCCGAAGCTGCCGGCCGACGAGAAGCGCCACGTGTTCTGCCGGTACGGCGGCGCGTCCCTGCACTTCGCGCTCTACCGGGCCAAGGCGGAAAAGGACGCCGCGCGGGCCTACCGGCAGCAGCTCAACCTGGCCGGCGGCGCCCTGGCCCCCGGCCTGCGCGAGGCGACCCGGACGGCAGGTGGCGTGAGCGGTGCCGCCGGCAGTTACGTCGAGTACGCCTTGAAGGGTGACGATGGCCGGACCATCTGCGGCCTGTGGTGGGACCGCGACGACATCGACGCCGCGTTCTACGTCGAGACCCTCTGCGAAGCCGGTATCTCCGGCAACTGGGACGCGCTGCGGGATCTCTGGCGGCGTAACAGCTGACGGTCCGTCGGTACGACGCCCGGCGGGGCGCGTCGAGGGCAGGTGGAGAAGGGGCGGGAGAGCATGACGTCGGTGGACGACCGTGACCCCGTCACGCCGCCGGCCGCCCGGCCACCCCTGCTCGCCGACCGTAGCGTCGCGCTGGTCCACGAGTGGTTCGGCGCGACCGGGGGTTCGGAGAACGTCTTCCTCGCCATCGCCGATCTCCTGCCGCACGCCCGCCGTATCGTGCTCTGGGCGGACGAGGACGTCGAGGTCGACCGGCTGGGTCTGCGCGAGACGTGGCTGGCGCGGACGCCGTTGCGCCGGAGCAAGGCCCTGGCCCTCCCGCTGATGCCCCTCGCGTGGCGCACGGTCGGTGAGGGCCGGTACGACGTGGTCGTCTCGTCCAGCCACGCCTTCGCCCACACGGTCCGGCTCGGCTCGCCGGAGCGGACCCGACATCTGAGCTACGTGCACTCACCCGCCCGGTACGTCTGGAGCCCGGACTTCGACGGCCGCGGCTCGGGGGCGCTGCTGAGTGGGCCAAGGCGGGCCTTGCAGGCGGTCGACGTCCGGCTCAGCCGACACGTGCACGCCTACGCGGCCAATTCCCGCGAGGTCCAGGCGAGGATCCGGCGGTACTGGAAGCGCGACGCCGTCGTGATCCATCCGCCGGTCGACGTCGATTTCTTCGGCGGGGCCGACGTCTCGCGGGCACCGCGGGACTACCTGCTCGGCGTGGGTCGCTGGATCCCGTACAAGAACTTCGACCTGATGATCGAGGTCGCCGCCGAGGCGGGAATGCCGTTGACCATCGCGGGCTCCGGGCCGGAGGAGGAGCGGCTGCGGCGGGCGGCCGCCGCCGCCGGAGTGCCGGTGACGTTCGAGGTACGGCCGACCCGACAGCGGTTGCGTGAGCTCTACGCGGGCGCCCGGGCGTTGTTGTTCCCGGCCCACGAGGACTTCGGCATCATCCCCGTCGAGGCCCAGGCCTGCGGCACCCCGGTGATCGGCCTGAACAGCGGCGGCCTGCTGGAGACCGTGGTCGACGGCGAGACCGGCTTCCTGGTCGGCTCGATGCGGCCGGCCGACCACGCCGCCGCGGTGCGCCGGCTCGACGCGCTCTCCGAGACCCGCATCCGGGAGCACGCCACGATGTTCTCCCAGCAGCGGTTCGCCGTCCAGATGAGCGAGTGGATCGCGCATGAGTCCCGGTAGTCCCGTCACTGTCGTCGACTGCAGCGGGGTCGGCCCCGGCGGCATCACCCGGGTGCTCACCGAGGTCGTGCGGCACTGGCCGGCCGGGCAGCGCCTCCGGTTGGTCGCCGTGCCCCCGTCCTGGGAGCCGCCGGCGTCGACCGGTGCCGAGGTGCAGGTGATCAGCCGGCAGGTGTCCGATCGGGCCCGCGCCGTCGCGTCCGCCACCAGCACGCTGCGTCGGGTGACCGGCGCCGCTCGGGACGAGGCGCCGTCGGCCCGCGTCCTCTCGCTGAGCCCGTCGGTGGCGATCGTCGGTAGCCAACTGCCGGTGACCACGATCGTGCACGACCTCGCGTTCAAGCTGTGGCCGTACGGCCTGAGCACCGCGGTGCGGCAGTACCGCCGGGTCAGCTACGGCACGGCGATCAACCGCTCGGGCCGGCTGCTCTGCGTCAGCGCGCGCACCCGCCACGACCTGCTCGGGCTCTACGGCGTGCCGGAGCACCGCACCGACGTGTGGCAGCCGGGGAGCGACGTCGAGGTGGTCCCCGGGGAACTGCCCGAACGCCTGGCCGCCGTCGTCCGGGGCGGGCAGCCGTACCTGGTTGTTGCCGGGCACGCGGCGCACAAGGGGGTCGAGCTCGCCGTCGAGGCGCTGCCCGCCCTGCCGGGGTACGTCCTGGCCGTGCTGACCGGCGGGCAGCGGGTCGAACGGTTCGAGGCGGCGGTGGCGGCATCCCCCGCCGCCGACCGGGTGCTGCTGCTCGACCGGCTCTCCGACGCCGGCTACGCCGCGGCGGTCGCCGGCGCGGCGGTGTTCCTGATGCCGAGCCACTTCGAGGGTTACGGCCTGCCGGCCGCCGAGGCGCTGCGGTTGGGCACCCCGACGGTCGTCTCGCCCGATCCCGCCCTGCACGAGGCGACCGGTGGACGGGCCGTACGGATGACGACCTGGTCGGCTGCCGCGCTGGCCGAGGCGGTGACCGAGGCGTACGCGGCGCCCCGCCCACCGGCCGGGCGGACCGGCCGCTCGTGGCGGGAGGCGACGGACCACCTGGTCGCGCTGCTCGCCGCCGGCGACGACGTGCCGGGAACCAGGGGGGCCGCCTCGTCCACGACCTGGAAGGGCTGACCGTGCGCATCGCCATGGTGCACTCCTCGTTCGCCGTCCGCGGTGGCGCCGAGCAGTACGTCCGGGACCTCTCCGCCGCGCTCGCCGCGCGCGGGCACGAGGTCCGCATCTTCGCCCGGCCCTCCGCGCAGAGCGCGCCCGACGACGTCCCGGTCGGTACGCGGCTCGCCGCCCGGCTGGCGGGACGCGACCCGCGCGTGGGCAAGCTGCTCACCCACCTGGGCGACCTGATCGACCCCACCGGTCTCGCCGCGCGGACGTTGCGCGACTTCGCGCCCGACGTGGTGCACGTGCACAACTGGCAGGGCCTCGGGGTGCTCCCGGTGGCGAGGCTGGCGCGGGAGTGGCCGACCTGCCACACCGTCCACGACTACGCCATCTGCGACCCGAACAACTCGCTGGCGAACCAGGGCCGCTCCGGGCTGACGGACCGTCTGCTCCGGCTCCGCTCCGCCTGGCTGGTACGGCGGCTGCGGCGGGTGTCGCTGCTGTGGCCGGCAGCGCGTACGCGGGACATCTCGCGGCGCCACCTGCCGTCCGGGTCGAGGCTGGGCGGGCTCGTCGTGCCGCTCGCGGTGCCGCAGACGGGAGTTCCCGCCGACCTGCCGGCCGGTGATCCGAGGGTGTTTCTGTTCCTCGGCGCGCTCAGTGGCCACAAGGGGATCGACGTCCTGCTCGACGCGTGGCGCGAGGTCGCCGGGGAGTTGGACGCCACGCTGCTGGTGGGGGGCGACGGCGATCGCCGCAAGGTCGTCGGGGCGGCGGCCCGTGAGGTCCCCGGCGTCCAGCACCTCGGGTTCCTCGACGCCGTGGGGAAGGAGGCCGCGATGCGGCGCGCCGGGTGGCTCGTCTTCCCCAGCCAGTGGGCGGAGAACTTCCCGATCTCCTGCGTCGAGGCGCTGCGGGCCGGGCGCCCGATCGTTGCCAGCGCCGTCGCGCGCCCGCCGATGGCCTCGGACCCCTCGCTCCTGGTCTTCGGCTCGCCGACTGAGCTGGCCGATCTCCTCCGCCTCGCCGCCACCATGCCCGCCGACCGCTACGCCGCGATGGCCGCCTCGGCCTCGGCCGACGGTCGGCAGCTGAACTGGGACCGGCACGTCGACGCGGTGCTCGACGCCTATGCCGCGCTCGGCGGCGCCCGGGACCGTCCCCCGGCAGCGGTAGCCCGGCGATGACGTCCCGCACCGACGGTCGGCGTGAGCCAGTCCGGTGGCGGACCGTCAGGCTCCTGGCCGCCGTCGCGGTGGCCGTCCCGGTCGCCGCGGTGGCCTGCCTGCTCGTGGGGCTGTCCCCGCTGCTGCCCGTGTTGCTCGCCGCGCTCGGCTTCCTGGCCGTCCGCCGGACGCCCGGGCTGGCGTACGTGTTCGTCGTGCTCAACGCCCCGCTGGGGCTCCGGTTCGTCGGCGTGGAAGGGCTGGTCGGGGACGCCTTCGGAGGCCGCGACTACGCGTTGGGGCTCTCCGCCGTCGCCGTGGTCTGCTCGCTCACCCTGCTGACCGTGCTGCGCGGCGGATGGCGGCGCGGCCAGGTCGTCGCCGCCGTGGTGACGTTGCTCGTCCTGCTCGTGTGGGGCCTGATCGGAACGGTCCACCACGGCCCGGCCCAGACGCTGGTCGGCCTGCGGCTGACCGTGCTGCCGCTGCTGCTCCTGCTGGTGGTGGCCGCGTCGCCGCGGGTCACCGCCCTGGTCACCGTCGCGGCCTGGTTGATGGTGGCGAACGCGCTGGCGACCGCCGCCGAGCTGGTGGTCGGCCCGGCCCGGCTGGTGCAGTGGGGGTTCGAGGAGGGCCGGGCGGTCCGGTACATCGGCGACACCTTCCGGGCGCCCGGGCTGACCGAGTTCAACGCCGAACTGGGTATCCTCGCGGGTGCCTATCTGCTCGGGTACGTCGCGCTGTGGCTGACGCCCGGCGCCCGGCCGAACCGGCGGGCCTGGCACGTCGGGGCGTTCTCCGCCGTTCTCTGCCTCGCCCTGAGCACCAGCCGCTCGGGGGCGCTGCTGGTGGTCGGTGGGGTGGTGGCGGCAGCCGTGGCCAACCGCTCCGGCAGTGCCGGCGCCCGGCGCCGGGCTCGACTGGTCGGGCTCGGCGTGGTGGCTGCCGTGGCGGCGGGATTCGTGGCGGTGGGCGCCACCGGAGCCCGCAGCCTCTTCCAGCGCTTCGACGTCTGGTCCGGACTGCTCAGCGAGGATCTACCCCTCTGGGGCCGGGGCATCGGTGCCGTGGGCGCGGCCACCGTGTCCCGGGTGGCCGACGGTCAGCAGGTCTTCGTGGACAACTACTTCGTCAGCGTGGCGCTGCAGTACGGGCTGCCGATGATGGTGGCGTTGCTCGGCGGGATCGGGTTCCTGCTGGTGCGGCTCTGGCGACGCTCGGCGGAGCACCCCTCGGCTGTGCCGCTCGTCGCCGTGCTGGTCGGTCTCAGCGCCGCGTCGCTGGTGGTGGAGGCGTGGGAGTACCCGGGCGCGATGATGTGCCTGGCGATCTTCGCCGGCTTCGGGATCCGCCTCGACGCGGACGCCCAGGCTGCCGACGATCCGGGGTCCCGGCCGGTGTCCGGCGCCATCGTGCGGGCGCCCCTGCCGGCGGTGGACGCGGACACCATCGTGCTGCCGCCCGTCGGCGCTGCCTTCCGGCGCTCCGCAACGGCGCCGCCCGGCCGGCGCCCCCCAGTTGGTCCGGGCGCGGCGCGGCGCCCGTCGGTCGACGCCGACACGGTCGTGCTTCGACCGGCCGACCCCGACACCGTCGTACTGCCGTCGGCTGGTGCCGGCCGGCACCGGCTGTCGGAGCCCTCGCCCGGGTGGCGGCCGTCCGGCGGCGGCACGCCGACGCCGCGGCCACCGGCGGACGCCGAGACCGTCGTCATGCCCGCGGTCGATCCCGCCGTGCGGCCCGTCGACGACCCCCGGCGGTGGTGACGGATGCGACTCTTTACCAACGGCGTGGTCCGGGTGCAGCGGTCCCAGGTGTCTGTGCAGGCACTCAGCCGCCTGTGCAGCGTCTTCGTGTTCCTGCTGGCCTCCTGGGGCGACACCGATCGGCTGGCGCTGGTCGCCCTCCAAGGGGCGCTCCTGGCCATTCCGTACACGTTGATTGAGGCCCTCGTCGGCCGACCGCTCTCCGCAGGGGTGGTCCCCGCGCACTGGAACCTCGAAAGCTGGGCGAAACGGGTGGCGGCGGCCACGGTGCTGCCGGTCGGGGTGGTCGCCTTCCTCTCCGCCTCCGTCGCGCTGCCGCAGACCAGCGTCGCGGACCGACTCGTCATGATCGCGCCGGTGCTGCTGCAACTGCCGGTCGAGGCGATGTTCTGGAGCTGCGCCCGGACGCGCTCGCCGGCCCGGGCCAACCTGATCCCGCAACTGACCGCCCTCGGTACGCTGCTCGGCGCGACGCTCCTCGTCGCGGCGGATCTGCGCGTGGACATCGCCGCCGGGCCGGCGCAGGTCGTGGTCCTGGCCTGGGTGTTGCTGCGTCGGCCGTCGGCGGGGCACGGGCAGACGCGGCCCGGCCTGCGGGCGAGCCTCTCGGTCGGCTCGGTCTACTGCCTGGCGGCGGTCGTCGACCTCTCGTACGCCATCGCGCTGCCCTCGGTGGCGGGCGCCGCCGCCGGGCAGGGCGCCGTGGTGGTGCTGCGGGCACTGGATCTCGCCTTCGGCCCGTTCCACGTGGTGCTGTCGGCGAGCACCCGGGAGGACATCGTGGCCGGCCGGCGGGTCCGCTGGTTGACCGCCACCCGGGCGCTCACGGTCGCGGCGTGGCTCGGGGTCTCGGTGGTGGTGCTCGCCAGTGAACGGATCAGGGGGATCCTCGCCACCGAGTTGACCACCCTCGGCGCCGTGGCGCTCTTCGGGTACTGCGCCTACAAGCTGCTGCTCATGTTCTCCACCTGGGCCTCCACCCGGCACATGATCCATGCCCGGCCGCGGCGCTACCTCGCCTCCGCGATCGGGTCCCGGGTCATCGCCTTCGGCGGGGTGGCCGTCGCGCTCCTCTGGGCCGACCAGGTCGCGGACCTGATGCTCCAACTCCTGGTCTGTGAGGCGCTGGTCGCGGCATGGTTCGCGGCGCGGATGCGGCTGGGGCCGCGCGAAGCGGTAGCGGAGTTGGGCCCGGAAGGGCCCGCCGATCGCGTACCCGTCGACCCGCCGCCCGTAGCCCGTAGCCCCGTCTAGGCGGCCGGCCGGGCGCCGCGCGCTCACGGCTCGGTGGCCATCACCTGCACGGCACCACTGGGGAAGAGCGCGCACAGCTGGGTCCTGCCGTCCACGTCCCGGGCGAAGATGCGGACGTCGCCGTCCGCCGGACGCCCCGGGCTCGGCTGCGCACGCAGGTCGAAGGCCGGGCGGACGACCAGGTTCTTGCTCGGGTCACCGAGTCCCTGGGTGATCTCGACCTGGGTGGTCGGGGCGGGGCGGCCGATCCAGCCCAGCCCGGTCTCCGGGATGCGCCGCCCGTCCTCGCCGAGGGCACCCGGCTGGGAGAGGCTGATCCGGACCGTGGAGAGCCCCCGGTCCGCGCCGAAGTCGACGGCGGCCGTGCCACAGTTGACGACCTTGCTGTCGACCAGGCAACCGGAGGGCTCCTCCGGCTGGGTGCCCGGCACGAACTGCACGCCGATCTCCTGGTGCGGATGCGACTGGTTGTAGCCGAGGATGAAGCCCCCGATCCACCGGCAGTCGTTCCTGGAGATCCGTACGCCCACTCCGCCGTTCAGGTCGGCGTAGCAGTTCACGCACCCGATGCTCGTGGCCCCCAGGTCGAAGGAGACATTCTGTTTGATGCCCCAGGCGTGGCAGTTGACCATCTGGGTGCCCATCGAGTCGCCAGCCAGCCGGAAGCCGGCCCCGGCGTTCTCGAAGGTCACGCAGTTGAGGAACATCGAGTCGTGCGGGCCCTGGAAGTTGACACCGTGACCGTCGTTGCCGTGCGTACGCACGGCCGTCAGGCGCGCCTCCATCTGATGCGAGGGGGCGGGCAGCGCCGAGGCCGGGCCCCACTCGCTGAGGAGCCCGTCGCCCCGACAGTTGAAGACGATCACCTCGGTGATCTCGTAGCCGTACCCGTAGACACGCAGGCCGTGGCCGCCGTCGGGGTTCTGCCCCTTGTTCCCGTCGAGGGTGAGGTCGCGCACGCTGAAAAGGGTGATGCCGCCGTCGGAGCGGGTACCGCTGAGGCGGGTGAAGCCCTCCGACTCCAGGATGGCCGAATTCGCGCCGGCCTTGAGCCTGAGCGTGGTCGCGTCGCCGCCGGAGCCGCGCAGGTGCACCCGCGAGTGGAGGGTCAACCGGCGCGTCAGGTAGGTGCCGGGCGGCAGGAAGACGATGCCCCCGGTCGGTCGTACGCTGTCGATCGCCGCCTGGAGCGCTGCGGTGTCGTCCGCCGCCCCGTTCCCCTTGGCGCCGTGGTCACGGACGTTCACCACCGTGCCGTCGCCAGCCGACGAGAGGCCGTTCGCGACAGCCGTCCCGCCGATGCCGACGGTGCCCACACCCGCGGCGATCGCTCCGCCGCGGAGCAGCGCCGCACGTCGGCTGACAGCCCTGGACTCGGATCGTCCGTCGGCGCCGTCGTGGGTCATGGTCCGCCTCCCTGCCACGGTGGACGGCTGATGGTCCCACGACGTGCGGCGGAGACGACAGGCAGTGCCCGTAGCCGCCGGTCAGCGGCCGCCACCCCGGAAGACCTCCGCGACCGTACGTAGCATCACCTTAACGTCCAGCCACGGCGACCAGTTCTCGATGTAGTAGTTGTCGAACCGGGCCCGGTCCGAGATGGGCGTGTCGCCGCGCAGCCCACTGACCTGAGCGAGCCCGGTGAGCCCCACCGGCACCCGGTGCCGCATGGCGTAGTTCGGGTATTCCGCGGAGAACTTCTCGACGAAGTACGGTCGCTCGGGTCGGGGCCCCACCACACTCATGTCGCCGCGCAGGATGTTCCACAGTTGGGGGAGCTCGTCCAGCGAGGTGCGGCGCAGCAGCCGGCCGATCGGGCCCACCCGCCGGTCGTGCGCGATGGACCAGTTGGTCTGCGACTCGTGCTCGTCGACGGGCCACATCGACCGGAACTTGATGACGTCGAACGGTCGCCCGTGCCGACCGATCCGCTCCTGGCGGAAGAAGATGCCGGAGCCGCCCTCCAGGAACACCGCGACGGCGCAGAGCAGCAGTACGGGGCTGAGCACCACCAGCGCCGTGGCCGCGAAGAGCACGTCGATGAGGCGCTTCATCGCCCAGCGTGGGCCGGAGAGCGTGGTGTCACCGATCTTGACGATCGGGATCGCCCCGATGTGGTCCGGGTTGCCGGCCTGCGCGCGGGATCCCCAGAGCCGGGGTGCGGCCCACAGGTCGCATGAAGCGCTCAACGGTCGTCGGAGAAGGTCCATCAGGGTCGACTCCGGACAGGCGGGGTCGGCGATGATCAACACCTCGCACTCGACGAGGCGGACCAACTGCTCCAGCTCGTCGAGCGTGCCGATCAGCGGCGGCCCGGAACCGGCGGGCCGGGACCCGCCGTCCACGCAGCCGACGAAGCGCAGGCCGTACTGCGGGTAGCGGCGCAACAGGCGGCCCAGCTCGACCCCGATCGGCCCACCGCCGATAACGATCGCGTTGTGCTCCACCCACCGTCGCCGTCGCGCCGTGACGATGGCGGCGCGGGTGATGCCTCGACCGACGACCACCAGCGTCGCCGACAGCAGCACGCCGCGCATGAAGCCGCTGACGTACGCGGCCGATTCGTGTCGCATGGCGGCGATGATGGCCACGATCGCGGCGGTTACCAGCAGCCGCCCGGTGAGGGCGGGGAGCTCGTCGAGGATGCTCACGTGCCGCCGGGCCTTGTAGAGGCCGCCGGCGGCGAAGATGGCGACCGTCAGCCCGGCCATGGCCAGTGTGCCCCGCCAGTAGTGCTCGCTGAGCAGTAGCGGCGTCGACAACGCGGCCAGGTCGACCGGGAGCGTGAGCATCCACGCCCGGAGTCGGCGGGTACGGCCCGAGGTCCGTGAACTGGCGTAGGGCAGGACGGTGGTGGTGTCCAGGCCGGGACGGGTCACGCCGGCCGGGTCGGTCTCCGGGCCGCGCTGGCGCTGCGTCGGAACGTCCGGGTCCTCGTCGTCGGACTCGTCGGCTTCTGCCGGAGCACGGTGGGCCGGCTCCGGACCGTCACCGTGTGTGCCTGCGACGAGCCCGGTCGTCGATCGGCTCGACATGTTGGTGTCCTTCCCCCGCTTGGCCGCGGCGGCGCGAGGAGCCGCCTGGCGAACGGATGATACGACCCCGCCGGCCCTGTCGTCATACCCCGCAGGGGGCAGATGCCGTGCGTACGGGCGGTCAGGAGGCCGCCCCGGACTCCACGATCTCGGCGACGGAGTCCCGGCGCACGGCGTCGAAGAAGGAACGCGCCTTCGCGGTGTCCGCGAGCACCACGCTCTCGCTGCCGATCCGACCGGTCCCCTTTGTCGGACTCGTGTAGAAGCCGAGGTTTCCGCTGCGCAGGTGGCGCAGCTCCATCGCGAGATCGACGATCGACAGGGACTTGTCGACCGACACCGAGTCCGCAGTGGCCTTGATGAAGGCGTTCAGCTTGCCGGGGTTGGTCAGCACCCCGCCCGAGGACGCCTTGTCGAGGATCGCCTTGATGACCTGCTGCTGGTGGCGGATGCGACTGAAGTCCCCGTCGGCGAAGGCGTACCGCTCCCGCGCGTAGTCCAGGGCGGCGGCCCCGTCGATGGTCTGCCGGCCGGCCCGGAAGGTCCGGCGACCGTCGGGGTTCAGCGAGTGCGTCGAGGTGAAGCCCTTCTCGATGGTGATGTCGATCCCGCCCAGGGCGTCGACGATCTCCTTGAAGCCGGCGAAGTCCACCATCGCCACGTGGTCGACCCGGATCCCGGTGAACTTCTCCACGGTCTGCACCATCAACGGAACGCCACCCCACGCGTACGCTGCGTTGATCTTCGCGTCCCGGCCACCCTGTCCGCCGTCCTTCGACCGCGGCACCGACACCCAGGTGTCGCGGGGGATCGAGATGAGCTGCGCGCTCGACCGGTCCTTCGGCAGGTGGGCCAGGATGATGGTGTCCGTGCGCGAGCCGGCGTCGCGCCCCGGGTCCCGGGTGTCACTGCCGAGGACCAGAAGGTTCATCGCGCCCTTGGCGACCGCCGGTGGCCGGGCCTCCGCGGGCACGTCCGTGAAGGCGTCCACCCGCTCGATGTCCGACTCCACCGACCGCAGGTAGAGCCCGCCGGCGATCGTGGCGCCCCCACCGACCAGCGCCAACCCGAGCAGGCCGACAAGGACCACCCGCCGCCATCGCCGGGGTCGCCGGTGCTGCGGCTTCCCGGCCGGCTCCCGCTCGTCGGGGGCGTCGCTGACGGCCGCCGGCGCTGACTCGACGGAGTGCTGGGGCGAGGGCATGCGGCGATGCTACTAACCCGGGATGCGGGTGCTGAACGCTCGTGCCGGCATCCTGACCGACCGGTGCCGCCGACGCGACGGATGGATGGTCGAACTGCGGATCAATGGACAGCTTCCACTACACGGGTTCACCCGCGACTGGTAGAACCCTTTCGTGGACGCAACGAAGCTCCGACGGGCCATCGCCCGCACCCCCCTCGCCCCCGTCGCGGCCTTCCCCAAGCGCCTGGCCCGCGTCGTCCGCCACGACGCCAAGGTGCTGCGCACCTCGGCCCGCTGGCTGGTCACCTCGCGCGAGCACCACAACTACACGTACGAGCTGACCAAGCTGAGCCGCCACCACCTCGCCTGGTTCGTCAGCGTGGTCTGCGACGTGCCCGTCAAGCAGGTCCGCGCGTACTTCGCCGAGATCGAGTCGGACGACGTGCTGCGCCGGCACATCGAGTCCGCCACCGCCGGCGCCGCCCGCCGGGGCCTGGCCGACCGGCAGGTCCGCTACGCCCGCCGCATCGGCTGGTACGCCATCGTGCGCGCCACGAAGCCGGCGCACGTGGTCGAGACCGGCGTCGACAAGGGGCTCGGCAGTTGCGTGCTCGCCGCCGCGCTGTTGCGCAACGCCGCCGACGGGCAGCCCGGCCGGGTCACCTCGCTGGACATCAACCCGGAGGCCGGCTACCTCGCCCGCACCGCGCCCTGGTCGGAGGTGGTGGACCTGGTGATCGGCGACTCGATCGCCTCCATCGCCGCGCTGGACCGGCCGGTCGACCTCTTCCTGCACGACAGCGACCACAGCCGGGCCCACGAGAAGCGCGAGTTCGAGGCGGTCGAGGGCCGGCTGGCCCCGGGCGCGATCCTGCTCACCGACAACGTCACCGCCACCAACGTCCTCGCCGAGCACGCCGAGCGCACCGGCCGGCGCTTCCTCGCCTACCGGGAGACCCCCGCCAACCACTGGTACCCGGGGGACGGCATCGGCGTCGCCTGGTAGACAGTCGATCGCTGCCGCCCAAGGCGGGGATCGCAGCCGGCGGGCGCCTCGTGACTGATCGGAGACTGGCGTGGCATCAGAACACCGACTGGCCATGACGCTCATAGCCGCCGTGCACCAGTGTCAGCTTTCGGTCGCCGAGTACGGGCGCCACATCTGGCTCAAGTACGACTTCGGGGCGAACGCTGAGCACCTGCCCTATCTGACGACGGAGGTGGAGACCGAGAGATCGTCGGTGGACATCCGCAGCCGTCTCCAGGCGTCCTCGGCGGCGGACGCGGATCTGCCCAACGTCTTCGTCGTCCGCCTCGTGCTGACGTTCGAAGCGGACGAGGCGCGGGTCGAGTCCTTCGTCGAGGCTCACCTGGAGGACCAGTTGGGCGGGTTCGGGCCGGGTTCGCACGTGCTGTACGAGCGAAGGTCGGAAGGACTGGGCTTCGACGAGGCGATGACCGCCGCGGCGTCGCACGTCGATGCGCTGTACGACACCGACGACTACCCGCTCCGGTTGGGGATGACGGCGCGATGAACCTTCGCGGGGCACCCACCCCGGGTGGGTGCCCCGCGATCGTCCCTGGCCGTTCGACAACTGGCTGGTCGGGAATCCATCGTCATGACAGGGTTGCCGGATGCGGTTGAGCGCCATCCACACGTACCCCGTCAAGGGTTGTCGCCGGCTCGACCACGACGTCGCGGGCGTCGAGCCGTGGGGCCTGGCCGGCGACCGGCGCTGGATGATCGTCGACGCGGACGGCGTCGGCGTCACCCAGCGGGAGACCACGCGCCTGGTCGGCCTGCACGCCACGCCCCACGGCGGCGGCCTGCTGCTGCGCGCCGAGGGGCACGACGACCTGACCGTGCCCGAGCCGGCGGGCGGTGAACCCGTCGCGGTGCGGACCTTCCGCAACCGCAAGCTGCCGGTGCCGGCGCTCGCCGCCGGACCGGCCGCCGACGCCTGGATCGGCGCGCTGCTGGGCCGTGCCGTCCGGCTGGTCTGGCTCGCCCGACCGACCCGGCACATCCCGGCGGGGGACCGGGAGCACGACACCGGTGAGCAGGTCAGCTTCGCCGACGCCTACCCGCTGCTGCTGGCCACCGCCGCCTCGCTCGACGCACTCAACGGGTGGCTCGCCGAGGCCGGCGAGGAGCCCGTGCCGATGGCGCGGTTCCGCCCCAACCTGGTGGTGGAGGGTGCGCCGGCCTGGGCCGAGGACGGCTGGGCCGGCCGCCGGCTGCGCATCGGCGCCGTGCGTTTCCGCGCCGCCGGGCCGTGCGACCGCTGCGTGGTCACCACCACCGACCAGGAGACGGGGGTACGCGGGAAGGAACCGCTGCGCACCCTCGCCCGGCACCGCAAGGTCCGGCAGAAGCTCCTCTTCGGACTCCACCTCGTTCCGACGGCCACGGGTAGCGTCGCGCTCGACGACGAGCTGGTGGTGGAGGACTGACCGGCCCGGCGGGCCCGCTTCGCGTGCCGGCGGGCGGATCCTCGCGCGTGGCGGGCCTCGGCGCGGCGCCTCGGTCCGGCGGACTTGTCCGCCGCGGCGGCGGTACGGCAGCATCGACCGGCGTGACCGACGGTACCGCTCCCACGGCAGACCCGCACGGCCCCGGACGCCGCCGCGCGCCACGCTCCCGGGCTCCCCGCCGGCTCGCCGTCGGCGGTGTCGCGGCGCTCGCGGCGGTGCTCGGCCTCAGCCTGGCCCTGCGCTCCGGGTCCACCCCCGCCTGCGCCGCGTCGCTCGCCCTCGCCGCGCCGCCCGCTGCCGGCGTCGTCCACGAGGGACAGGCCACCTTCTACGACCCGAAGGGCGCCGGTGGGAACTGCTCCTACCCGGCCGCGCCCGCGAACCGGCTCTACGTCGCACTGGGCCCCGACGCGTACGCGGCCGGCGCGGCCTGCGGCGGCTACCTCGACGTGACCGGCCCGCAGGGCACCGTGCGGGTCCTCGTCATGGACCAGTGCCCGGAGTGCGCCGCCGGCCACCTCGACCTCTCCCGGGAGGCGTTCGTCCGGATCGCCAACCCCGCGGAGGGCGTCGTGCGGGTCAGCTACCGCGCAGTGGTCGACCCGCCGCTGACCGGCCCGCTCACCTTCCGGATGAAGGAGGGCGCGTCGCGGTGGTGGTTCGCCGTCCTGGTCGCCGGCCACGGCAACCCGCTGCGCGCCGTCGAGGTGCGGCCGGCCGGCGCCGGCGGCTGGCGCTCGGCGGCGCGGGAGGACTACAACTACTGGCTCGTCCCGTCCGGCGCCGGGCCCGGCCCGTACGAGATCCGGGTCACCGACACCCGGGGACACCGGGTCACCGCCACCGGCGTCCGGATGGCGCCGGGCGAGGTCCAACGCGGCACGGTCCGGATGTACGGCCGGGGCGGCGCCGCCGCGACCCGCCCACCGTCGCCCACGCGGTCCCCCTCGGCCCGGCCCGGCCCGACCGGCACGACCCGGGCGACTCCGTCGGCGGTACGGTCCACCGGCCGGCCGCTGGTGGGCGCGGCGGTCGAACGTTCCGCCCTCGGGTCGACGTCGACGCGCGGCTGCGGGGGCTGAGGGCGGGCCCGGCTCAGCGTTCGAGGGCCGGCGGGGCGGTCAGGTCCAGCCACATGAGGATCTCGTCGCGGTCGTCGCCGGGGGCGACCCGCAGCGCGCCGGGCAGCCGACCGATCTCCCGGTAACCGAGGCCCCGGTAGAACCGGTCGAGCCCCAGGCCGTCCCGGACGGTCACGTGCAGCGCCTCCCACCCCATCCCACGGCCGAGGCGCTCGGCCTCGCGCATCAGCGCGGCGCCGTACCCGTTGCCCTGGGTGTCCGGGTGGACCATCACCCGCTTCAGCACGCACCAGTGCGCCTTCAGGTCGAACCGGTTGTCGCAGAAGATCAGCGCGGCGACGGGCCGCTCGCCCGAATATCCCACGAGGAGGCGGTCCGGGCCCTCCGCGATGCCGGCGAAGGTGGGGTCCGCCGTGTGCCGGACGTCGGCGACGGTGACCGGCGGCACGAAGCCGACCGCCCCGCCGGCGTTGGTGACGTCGACCCAGAGGGCGACGATCCGTTCCCGCAACTCGTGGGTCAGCTCGGGATCGAGGACGAAGCGCAGGCTCACCCGGTAATCCTGACCGCGCGGGCCCCGCGCCGACCCGCGATCGTGACGCGCGCGACAGGGCGCTCGGTGCGGGAGGGGGGATTCGAACCCCCACGTCCTTTCGGACAATAGGACCTAAACCTACCGCGGCTGCCGTTACGCCACTCCCGCCGACCCGCTGAGTCTAGAGCGTCGCGCCGAACCGGTGGTGGGCTCGGTCCCGGCGCGGGCGGCGACCTCAGTCCAGCCCGAGATCCCGGCGCAGCTTGGCGACGTGGCCGGTGGCCTTCACGTTGTAGAGTGCGCGCTCGATCTTGCCGTCCGCGTCGATGACGAAGGTCGAGCGGATCACGCCGGTCACCGTCCTGCCGTACGACTGCTTCTCCCCGTACGCGCCGTAGGCGGTCAGCACGGCCTTGTCGGTGTCCGCGACCAGCGGGAAGGTGATGGCGTCGCGCTCGCGGAACTTCGCCAGCTTCTCCGGCTTGTCGGGCGAGATCCCGACGACCTCGTAGCCGGCGGCCTGGAGCGAGGCGAGCGAGTCGCGGAAGTCGCAGGCCTGCTTGGTGCAGCCGGGCGTCATGGCCGCCGGGTAGGCGTAGAGCACGACCTTGCGGCCGCGCAGGTCGGTGAGCGAGAGCGTCTCGCCGGTGTCGGTGGGGAGGCTGAACTCGGGCGCGGGGTCACCGGGGGAGAGGCGGTCGGGCGCGGTCATGGCACGACCCTACCGCCGGCCCCGGCCGTCCCCGGACGGCACGCCGGCCCGACCGGAACGCGTCCCGGCCGCCTCCGGGCGGCACGCCGGCCCGGTCGCAACGCCGCCCCGGCCGGCACGCCGGGCCGGTCGCAACGCCGCCCCGGTTGGCACGCAGAGCTGGCGGCCGACGCGCAATCGGGCGTACGCCAGTTGCCAACTCTTGGCAACAGCCAAGCTCGGGAAATAGGCTGACGTCAACGGCCAGGCCTGGCCGGGCGACGCGTGGGAGGTCGCGTGGAGAACCTGGCGATGCACATCTCGAACGGGATCATCGACGGTCCCGTCGCGGCGGTCTTCGCGGCGGTGGCGCTGGCCGCGATGGCGTTCTGCGTCCTGCGCGGCAGGCGTGACCTGGACGACCGGCTGGCCCCGATGGCCGGGCTCGTGGCGGCCTTCATCTTCGCCGTGCAGATGCTCAACTTTCCGATCTTCACCGCGGGCGTCAGCGGTCACCTGCTCGGCGGGGCGCTCGCCGCGATGCTGGTCGGTCCGTGGGTCGGCGCGCTCTGCGTGGCCGTGGTGCTGGTCGTGCAGGCGCTCGTCTTCGGCGACGGCGGCGTGGCCATGCTCGGGCTCAACATCACCAACATGGCCGTGCTCGGCACCGCCGCGGCGTACCTGCTGATCGCGCTGCTGCTCCGGGTGCTGCCGCGCACCCCGGCCGGCCTGGGCGTGACCGCCTTCGTCTCCGCGCTGGTCAGCGTGGTGGTCGCGTCGATGGGCTTCGTGCTCCAGTACCAGCTCGGCGGCACCACCGACCTCGGCGGCAACCTGGGCGGCCTGGCCGGCACGATGGCCGGCGTGCACCTGCTGATCGGCATCGGCGAGGGCCTGATCACCGCGACCACGGTGGTCACCGTCGCGAAGGTGCGGCCCGATCTCGTCTACGCGCTGCGCGGGCTGCGCGCGGCGCCCACGCCCGCCGTCCCGGCCGTCGGAGGTGCCCGGTGAGGAAGCGTTCCTGGGGATTCGTCGTCGGCGGACTGCTGGTGGCCCTGCTCCTCGCCGGGGTGGTCAGCAACTTCGCCTCGTCCCACCCCGACGGGCTGGACTCGTCGCTGCGCGAGGGCTGCACCTTCGACGCCGACGACAACATCACCGGCGGCAGCTGCCCCGCCCAGCGTGAGCGCGAACACGAGCTCGGCGGCCCGCTGGCCGACTACGGGGTGGCGGGGATCGACAACGAGTTCCTCTCCACCGGCCTGTCCGGCGTCCTCGGCGTGCTGCTCACCTTCGCGGTGGCCGGCGGGGCGTTCTGGCTGGTCCGCCGCCGCGGCCCCCGGGACGAGGACACGGCCGGGGGCGCCCGTACCCCGGTCGGGGCGTCGGGTCGGGAGTAGCGACCGGATGGGCGCCGGGCACGCGCACGTGCTGTACCGGGACGCCGCGTCACCGGTGCACCGGCTCCCGCCCGAGGCCAAGATCGCGGCGATGGTGGCGTTCACCCTCGCCGTGGTCGGCACCCCGCGCGAGGCCTTCTGGGCCTTCGGCGCGTACGCCCTGCTGGTCGCGGCGGTGTCGGCGCTGGCCCGGGTCGGGCCCGGCTGGCTGCTGCGCCGGTCGCTGATCGAGCTGCCGTTCGTGCTGTTCGCGGTGGCGCTGCCGTTCCTCGGTGCCGGCGAGCGGGTCGAGGTGCTCGGCCTGAGCCTGTCGTCCGACGGGCTGCTCGGGGCGTGGAACATCGTCGCCAAGGGCACCCTCGGCGTGCTCGCCTCGCTGCTGCTCGCCGCGACGACCACGACCCGGGACCTGATCGTCGGCCTGGACCGGCTGCGCTGCCCGCAGATCCTCACCCAGATCGCCACGTTCATGCTGCGCTACCTGGACGTGCTGGTCGGCGAGGCCCGCCGGATGCGGGTGGCGCGGATGTCCCGGGGCGATGATCCGCGCTTCCTGTGGCAGTTGCGCGGCTTCGCGACCGGCGTCGGCGCGCTCTTCCTGCGCGCGTTCGAACGCGGCGAGCGGGTCTACCTGGCGATGCTGTCGCGCGGCTACACCGGGCGGATGCCGGCGGTGTGGCAGGGCGCGGGTGCGGCGACCGCCGGGCAGTGGCTGGTCGCGGCCACCGTGCCGGTCCTGGCGGCCGGCATCGCCGCCACGGCCGTCGTGCTGACATGATCGGAGCCGTGCAGACCGCCCTCTCCCTGGACGTTCGTGGTGTCCGCTACGCGTACCCGGACGGGCACGTCGCCCTGCACGGGGTGGACCTGACCGTGCCGCGCGGCGACCGGGTGGCGCTGCTCGGCCCCAACGGCGCCGGGAAGACCACGCTGGTGCTGCACCTCAACGGCATCCTCACCCCGGCTGAGGGGAGCGTGAGCGTCGGCGGGCTGACCGTCAGCCAGGACCGGGCCACGCTCGCCGAGGTGCGCCGCCGGGTGGGCATCGTCTTCCAGGACCCGGACGACCAGCTCTTCCTGCCCACGGTCGCCGAGGACGTGGCGTTCGGGCCGGCCAACCTGGGCCTGCGCGGGGCGGAGCTGTCCGCCCGGGTGGACGAGGCCCTCGCCGCGGTCGGGATGGGCGAGCACCGGGACCGCGCGCCGCACCACCTCTCCTTCGGGCAGCGGCGCCGCGTGGCGGTGGCCACCGTGCTCGCCATGCACCCGGAGATCCTGGTCCTCGACGAACCGTCGTCCAACCTCGACCCGGCGGCCCGCCGCGAGCTGGCCGGCATCCTGCGTGCCCTGCCGGTGACGCTGCTGATGGTCACCCACGACCTGCCGTACGCCCTGGAGCTCTGCGATCGCTCGGTCATCCTGGACGCCGGCCGTATCGTCGCCGACGCCCCCACGGCCGACCTCCTGTCGGACGCCGACCTCCTCGCCGGCCACCGCCTCGAACTCCCCCAAGGCTTCACCCCCACCCCCACCCCCCGCTAACCCCCCGGGCACCCCACCCCCGAGGCGTCGATCATGCACTTATGGTGCCCGATCCGGCCTCTTCTGCTCCGGTTCGTCCCCCGCCACAACTCCATGATCGACGCGCGGGGCGGGGGTGGGAGGGGGAGTGGGGGTGGGGGGAGGAGCGGGGGTGGGGCGGGCGGCGTGGAGGCGGAGGGCGCCGGCTGCCGTGGCGCCGGCGCCGGCGACGAGGATCAGGGCGACCAGGATCCGGGCCGTCGTCGCCGGCCAGGGCACGGGGGCGACGGCGCGGGCGAAGACGGCGGCGTTGGCCACTCCGGCGAAGAGCGCCAGGCAGGCCCCGGCCAGCGCCAGCGCGAAGTCGGCGGCCGGCCGGCGGGCCAGCGCGAAGACCCCGGCGGCGACGGCGCCGAGCCCGGTCAGCAGCGCCCAGACCTGCCCGCCGAGCAGGCCGGTCAGCACCCCACCCACGCCCCGCGCGCCGGCGTCGACCTCCCGGCCCACGGTGAACACCACCGCGGCCACCCCGCCGACGACCAGCAGCCCGCCGAGCCCGGCCAGCGCCCGCGCGCCCGGCCCGGAGCGGGCCGGCAGCAACCCGAGAGCCCCCACGGCCAGCAGCCCGACCGTGGCGAGCACCCACCAGACGTACGCGTCCGGCGGCGGCACCCAGTCGAGGGTGCCGCGGATCTCCCCCGTCCCGGTGTCGGTGCGCAGCGGCACCGTCCAGTCCCGCACCCGGTGCTCCCGGTCCGGGGCGGCGCGCACCTGCGGCGGCGGTGCCGACTCCCGCCAGAGGGCCCGCTGGTCGTGCCAGCGCACCGTGGCGGAGTCGTCGACGCGCCGCCAGTCCGGTGCGGCGGCGGGGTTCGCCTCGGCCGGCAGCCGGGTGTCCCCGGCGATGGTCCGGTTCAGGTACGTCGCGGGGGATCGGACGTTCTCGTACACGCCGTCGGGGCCGACCCGCAGGTAGGGCTCGCCGGAGTAGCCGAGCACCTCGACGGCGCGGTCGCCGGTGTTGGTCAGCTCCAGCCGCGCGCCCGCCTCGATCACCCGTACGCTCAGCCCGGGGCGGGCCGGGGCGACGGCGGTCACCTCGGTGCGGTAGTCGGTGCCGTCGGGAGCGTCCGCGCCGTGCGCGGCGGCCGGGGCGGCGAACGCGACCGTCGCCGTCAGCGTGCCGGCGAGCACCAGGCCGGCGCGGGTCACCAGGTCGCGGATCACCTGCCGGCCGCCTCCACCGCCGACCTGATCCCCTCCGGGCTGCGGTCGGCGATCTCCTCGCCGTCGACCAGGATCGTCGGGGTGCTGGTGATGTTGGCCTTGCTGGCCTCCTGCGTCACGTGCTCGGTCCACGGCTTGAAGGTGCCCTCCCGCAGGCAGGAGGCGAAGCCGTCCCGGTCGAGGCCGGCGCCCGCCGCGATGTCGGCCAGTTCCCCGTCGCTGAGCCCCGCGCCGCCCTCCGGCGGCTGCCGGTCGAACAGCGCCTTGGCGTACTCCCGGTAGCGGCCGCCCTCCGCCGCGCAGCCGGAGGCGGCCGAGGAACGGGTCGAGTACTGGGTGCTGGAGAAGCGGTTCAGGTACGCCACCGGGTGGTAGACGACCCGCACCTTGCCCTCGCTGATGAGCTGGTCGAGGGTCGGGCCGCTGGCCTGCTCGAACTGCTTGCAGGCCGGGCAGAGGAAGTCCTCGTAGACGTCGATGGTGACCGGGCCCGAGCCGGCGACGACCCCGGTGCCGTCCTCGGTCGAGCCGGTCGGCGCGGTGAAGTCGTCGGAGCGCTGGCTGGAGTAGACGCTCCAGCCGATCAGGCCGGCGACGACCAGGACGGCCACGGCGGCCACGGAGACCCAGAGCGTCCGCTTGCGCCGCCGCTCCCGGGCCAACTGCTCGCGGACCACCCGGGCGGAGCCCTTCTGCCCCTTGCGACTACTCATCCTCGTCCTCCACGGATGCGTCCCCCGCCAGCCAGCCGTCCACCGAGACGGGGGTGCGGGGCCAGATCAGCAGAAACCCGGCCAGCGCCAGGAATCCCAGGTCCCGGAGGATCTCCGGGAGATAGCTCGGGGTCTGGCCCTCGGCGAGCTCCCCGCCGGCGCCGAAGCAGCCGCAGTCGATGGCGAGGCCCCGGCTCCAGGCCGACACGATGCCGACGATGAAGACCACCAGCAGCGCCGCGGACACCCCGGCGGAGAGCCGGGTGGCCAGGCCGAGGAGCAGCAGCAGGCCCAGCGCCAGCTCGACGAAGGGCAGCGCCGCACCGATCACCGTGGCGAGGTCGTACGGCATGACCTGGTAGGCGTTGACGGCGCGGCCGGAGGCGGCCAGGTCACCGACCTTGCTGCCGCCGGCGACGAGCCACACGGCGGCCAGGCCCAGCCGGACGGCGACCCCGATCCAGGGGCGAACGGCGGGCCAGCGGGCGACCCGGGTGTGCGGTGCGGTCACGATCATTGGTCGTCCCGTCCCCGGCGGAAGTTCCCGCCTCATCCGGCGAGGGCGTCGCCGACCGCCTCGACGAGGTCGTTGCGGGCCCGGGCCACCCGTGAGCGGATGGTGCCCACGGGCACCCCCTCCACGGCGGCGGCCTCGGCGTACGACAGGCCGAGAAGTTGGGTGAGCACGAACGCCGCGCGGCGCTCGGCGGGCAGTCGGCGGACCAGGTCGGCGGCGCCGAGCTGGCCGGCGGGGTCCGGGTGCGGCCGGTCTGTCCAGGCGTCGGCGGCGAGCCGCTCGCCGAGCCGCCGGCGACGCACGACGGTGCGCAGGTGGTCGGCGCAGGCCCGGCGGGCGATGCCCAGCAGCCAGGTGCGCGCGCTGGAGCGGCCCTCGAACGCCGGCAGCGCCCGGAACGCCCGCAGGTAGGTGTCCTGGGTCAGGTCGTCGGCGCTGTCCGGATCGACAAGCGCGGCGGTGAAGCGCCACACCTCGGCCTGGGTCAGCCGGACGAAGGCGGCCTGGGCGACGGGGTCCCCGTCGCGGGCGGCCAGCGCCCACTCGGTCGCCGACTCCCGCGCAGCGACGCCCGCGTCACCGGTCGGACTGGCGGCGGAGGTCTCGCGCGGGGCGGGGATCACGACAGTCCAGGTTACGCGGCGGGGCCGGGCCGGGGAGGGTCCTTCGACCCTTCCATGGCCTGCGCCACCCCGGGAACTAAACCGGTGCGTCGCACGACTATCCCCACATGACATGCGACGACGTACGCGCGGCGCTGTCGGCGCGGCTGGACGGCGAGGACCCGCTGGCGGCGCCGGCGGTGCTGGACGCGCACGCGGCGAGCTGCCCCGGCTGCCGGGCCTGGCTGACCCGCGCCGAGCAGGTCACCCGGCTGGCCCGGGTGCAGGCGGTGGCGGTGCCCGACCTGACCGCGTCGGTGCTGGCGGCGGTCGCCGCCGACTCGCTGGCGGCCGGCCGCACCCGGGCGGCGGCCAGGGCGGCCCGCCGTCAGGTGCTGCGGGTGGCGGTCGCGGTGGCCGCGGTCGCCCAGCTGGCGATCGCCCTGCCGGTGCTGCTGGCCGGGCTGGGCGTGACCGTCGACCCGCACACGAGCCGCGAGATGGCCTCCTTCGACGTGGCGCTGGCCGTCGGGTTCGCGTTGGCCGCGTGGCGACCCGAGCGGGCCCGGGCGTTCGTGCCGGTGGCGCTGGTGCTGGCGGTCTGCCTGGCCGGCACCAGCGCGGTGGACATCGCCAACTCGACGACCGCGCTGGTGCACGAGGTCGGGCACCTGGCCGCCGTGGTGCAGGCGGGGCTGCTGTGGGCGCTGGGACGGGTCAGCGACGAGCCGGACCGCCGGCCGTCGACCGCACTCCTGGCCCGTCATGGCTGACGCCGCCCCGGGCGGGCCGGTCCGGCCGGTCCCGGCGGCCTCGGGGGTGGTCGGAGTCGTCCCGGGCGGGCGGGTTCCGGCGGCGCGGGGCATGGTCGGAGTCGCGCCGGGCCGGTCGGATTCGAGAGCATTGCCGGCATGAGTGTCGCCATCCGCCGCCCGATCGCCCGGCTGCTCGCCGTCGCCGGCCTGCTGGTCACCGTCGTCGCCCTGCTGATCGCCCCCGCCGGCCCCGCCAGCGCCCACGCGGTCCTGGTGAGCAGCAGTCCCATCGCCTCGGCCGTGGTGTCGAACGCGCCGGCGGAGGTCGTGCTCACGTTCAGCGAGACCGTCCGCAAGGTGACCGGCAAGATCCGGGTGATCGCACCGGACGGCTCCCGCGCCGACCGCGGCGAACCGACCTTCGAGGGCACCGTCGTCACTGTGCCGGTCGACCCCGCCGGGGCGCGCGGCACCTACCTGGTCAGCTACCGGGTGATCTCCTCCGACAGCCACCCCGTCTCGGGCGCGTTCACCTACTCCGTCGGCGCGCCCTCGACGCCCCCGGTCGACAGCGGGGACGACAGCCGGGCCGACCCGGTCGTCGGCAACGCGGTCAAGGTCGCCAAGTACGCCGGCTACGCCGGCCTGCTGCTGCTCGTCGGACCGACGCTGGTGCTCGCCGCGCTCTGGCCCCGGCGGCTGCCCCGGCGCGGACCGGCCCGCCTGGCCTGGGCCGGGCTCGGCCTGCTGGCGGTCTCCACGGTGGCGAACCTCCTGCTCCAGGTGCCCTACACCGCCGGCGGCGGCGTGTTCGACGTCACCGGCGAGGGGCTGAGCGACGTGCTGGGCAGCTCCTTCGGCGCCGCGCACCTGGTCCGGCTGGGCCTGTTGGCCGCGGCGGCGTTCCTGCTCCGGCCCCTGATGGCGGGGCCGGTCGAGCGGAGCGATCTGGTCATCCTCGGCGTGCTCGGGGCGGCGGCGCTGGTGACCTGGCCGCTGGCCGGGCACCCGGCGGCCTCGCCCGCCCCGGCGGTCTCCGTGGTCGTCGACGCCGTCCACCTGGGCGGCATGGCGGTCTGGATGGGCGGGCTGGTGATGCTCGCCGTCTTCCTGCTGACCCGGGCCGACGAGCGGGAGCTGGGCGCGATCCTGCCGATCTGGTCGCGCTGGGCGGCGCTGGCCGTCTCGGCGTTGCTGCTCGCCGGCACCGTTCAGGCGCTGATCGAGGTGGCCACCCCCCGCGCGCTTGTCGACACCACCTACGGCCGGCTGGTGCTGGGCAAGATCGGGCTCTTCGCGCTGGTGATCGCGGTGGCCGCGTACTCCCGGCAGCTGGTGCGCCGGCGCACCGCGGCCGGCCGGCCGACGTCGATGCGGCGGGCGGTCTGGGCGGAGCTGGCGATCACGGCGGTGGTCCTCGGCCTGTCCGCCGTCCTGGTGCAGACCACCCCGGCCCGCACCGCCGGCGCCGACGTGGCCGGCTCGACGGGTGGCTTCTTCTCCACGACGCTGTCCAGCCCGAACTACGACCTTCAGATCGAGCTGGACCCGGCCGAGCGGGGCAACAACACCGTGCACTTCTACGCGTACACGAAGGACAACCGTCCCCAGCCGGTGGTGGAGTGGCGCGCCACGGTCGCCCTGCCGGCGGCGGGGATCGAAGCGATCCAGGTTCCGCTGCTGCCGTTGACCGACAACCACGCCACCGGCGAGATCAACTTCCCGGCTGCGGGTGAGTGGCAGTTGCGGATCACGGTCCGCACCTCGGACATCGACCAGGCCACGGTGACCACCACCGTGCCGATCAGGTAACAGGAAGGCTCGCACCATGATCCGTCATCGGCGTACCGCAAGCGCCGCCGCCGCACTGGCGCTCGGCGCCGTCGCCACCGCCGTCCTCGGCTTCGCGGCGCCCGCCTCGGCCCACGTCACGGTCAACCCGCAGGAGGCGACCCAGGGCGGCTACAGCCGGTTCGCCTTCCGGGTGCCGAACGAGAGCGACACGGCCTCCACCACGAAGCTGGAGGTCGTGCTGCCGGAGAACGCGCCCGTCGGCTCCGTGTCGACCATGCCGGTGCCCGGCTGGACGGTGGCGGTGGAGAAGCGCAAGGTGGACCCGCCGGTCGAGGTGCACGGCAGCCAGCTCAGCGAGGTCGTCTCCAAGCTCACCTGGACGGCCACCGGGAGCGCGGCGGTCAAGCCCGGCCAGTTCCAGGAGTTCCCGGTGTCGATGGGGCCGCTGCCGCAGGTCGAGACGATGGTCTTCAAGACCTTGCAGACCTACTCCGACGGCAACGTGCAGCGGTGGATCGAGGAGCCGCTCCCCGGCGGCGAGGAGCCGGAGAGCCCCGCCCCGGTGCTGACCCTCACGGCGGCCGCGCCGTCGACCGCCCCCACCGGCACCGCCGCGCCGCAGGCCGCCGGCGACGACGACGATGACGACGCCGGGAGCGACGACGTGGCCACCGGGCTCGCGGTCGCCGGCCTGGTAGCCGGCGTGGGTGGCCTGCTGCTCGGCGGGCTCGCGTTCTCGCGTACGCGGCGGGCGCCGACGTCGCAGGAGTGACCCGGCCCGTACCGCCCGCCGGCCCGTCGGACCATCCGGCGGGCCGGCTGCTTTCCGGGCCCCGTGCCGTGGATATCCGCTGCTGGTTCGCCCCACGTCGGTAAGGTCGGCCGGGTATCCGGCTACGGAGGGGGACGAGGCGAATGCGGATCGTGCAGGTGCTCGCCGCCATGCTGCTGCTGACGATCGGGATCACGGGGCTGCTCGCCGGTGGGGCGCTCACGCTGCTCGCCCGGCAGGCCGACCCGGGTGGCGCCTTCAGCGCCCGGTTCGAGACCGTGCAGACCCCGGGTCACGCGATGGTCGTCCGGGACGTCGACGAGCTGCTGCGGGCCGAGGCGCCGTTCACCCGCGCCGGGCAGGCCCGGCTCCGGCTGGACGCGCGGACGCCCGACGGCCCGGCCTTCGTCGGGCTGGCTCCCGCCGACGAGGTGCGGCGCTGGCTCGAGCCGGTTGCGCATGCCGACGTGCGCCGGGTGGCGCTGGCCCGGGGGCCGCTGCCGGTCCGGTTGCAGCCCGCCGGTCCCGCGCCGTCCGCCGGTCGCGCGCCGTCGGTCACGCCGATCGGCCAGCCCTTCTGGGTACGCGAGGGGATCGGCGCGCTGGAGTGGACCCCGGCGGAGCTGGCCGACCGGCGGCTGAGCCTGGTGGTGATGCGTCCCGACGGGCGGGCCGACCTGAGCCTGGAACTGCGCGCGGGGCTGCGCGCCGGCTGGACCGCCCCGGCGACCGCCGGACTGCTGGCCGGCGGGGTGCTGGCGGTGGCGCTGGCCCTGCTCCTGCTGCGCCCGGTGCGGCCCCGCGAGGTGGTCTTCGTGGTCGAGCCGGACCAGGTGCCGGTGCTCGCCGGCCGCCTCGGGGTGACCTCGCTCACCGGCCTCGGCGCGCAGCCGACCCGGGACAGCGACCGGTCGCGCGTCGCCGGGCGTCAGCTCGCCTCGGTCGGCGCCGCTCCCACGGGGGCCCGGCCGGCGATCGGGCCGGTGCCCGCCCGCCGCCCCGCGACGCTCGCCGACCTCGCCGGAGGCGACCCGGCGCTGCGGCCGCCCGAGGTGAACCTCACCCTGGCCTGGCCACCCGCTGCCCCCGAGGAGACGGCCGACCCGGTCGCCGCAGCGGACCGCCCCCGCCCCGCCGCTTCCGGCGCCGGCCGGCAGTCGCCCGACGATCCGCACTGACCTGCATCCGGCCCCTGCCCCGTGCCGGCATCCCACGCGGGGGCCCGGACGGCGGGCGGCCCTCCGCGCTGCCGACGTGGAGGGCCGCCCTCACCGGGGGATCGGTGCTACCCGAGAGACGTCTGAGGTAGTTGCGACCAGATTAGCCATCAAGAGTGCTAGTTGGAAAGACTGTCCGCTTCCTGCGACCTGCGGCCCTCCCGCCGTACCGGCAGGGTCACCAGCAGCAGCAGGCTCAGCAGCACGTACGTGTTGCGCACCAGGAACTCGCCCGGCGAGTCCGTACGCACCGGGGCGATGCCCCAGTCGTGGAAGGTCACCACCCCGTACACGATGAGGGCGGAGGTGCCGACGGCGAGCGCCGCCAGCCGACGTCGCCGACGGGCGCCCTCGGCGGTCGTGGCGTCGGCGCTCAGCGCCGCGTCCGTCAGCACCACCACCGCCGGGATGAACCAGTAGATGTGGTGGGTCCAGGTGATGGGGCTGACCAGCGAGCCGACCAGTCCGGTCAGGGCGAGGCCGGTGAGCGTGTCCCCGGCGCGGGCGGCCCGCGCGGCGCGCCACAGCCCGTACCCGGCGACGGCCGCCACCAGCAGCAGCCAGAGCAGTTGGTGGGGCTTCTCCGGCGCGGTGATGCGGCTGAGCAGGCCGAACAGCGACTGGTTGCCGGTGTAGTCGGTGCGGCCGACCCGGTCGGTCGCCCACAGCTCGTGGGTCCAGAACCGCCACGAGTCGCGCGGCGCGACCGCGGCGGCGAGCAGGGTCGCGGCGGCGGCCGTCGCGCTCGCCACCGCCGCCGCCCGCCACCGGCGGGTGGCCAGCAGGTAGACGATGAAGATGCCCGGGAAGAGCTTGAGCGCCGTCGCCAGCCCGACGCCCACGCCGGCCCACCGGCTCGCCCGGGGTACGGCGAAGAGCAGGTCCGCCAGGATCAGCACGACCAGCAGCATGTTGATCTGACCGAAGGTGATCGTCTCGCGGGTGCTCTCGACGGCCAGCACCAGCAGGACCGCCACGGTGAGGCTGAACACACGTGGCAGCCCGTGCCGGGCGATCACCGGCGCGAGCAGCCACCGGGTCGTGACCACCACCGCCAGGCCCGTCAGGACCGTGAAGATCGCCACGGTGGCGCCCAGCGGCAGCAGCGCGAACGGGCGCAGCAGCAGCGCGCTGAACGGCGGATAGGTGAAGTAGAGCTCGCCCTGCACCCGGTCGGGCTGCACGTAGTCGTAGAGCGGGTTCCCGGCCGCCCACCAGTCCATCGCCCGCATGTAGATCTTCAGGTCGAAGAAGTCGTGCACCATGCCGGGCAGGTAGAGCGCCGGGAGCACGGCGGCCAACGCCAGCAGGGCGACGAGCCGACGGACCGTACGGCCACCGGGATCGTCGCCGGTGACGGCGGGCGGTGCGGCGGGTTCGGCTGGCACGGAGGAAACCCTAGCGGTCACCGCGCGCCCCGGTGCGCGGGCGCGCGGCCGGGTGGGCTGCGCGTAGGCTGTCCCGGTGGCTGATCTTCTCGTCTGGATCGACTGTGAGATGACCGGGTTGGACCTCGGCAGGGACAAGCTGATCGAGGTCGCCGCGCTCGTCACGGATCCCGACCTCAACGTGCTCGGGGACGGCGTCGACGTGGTGATCCACGCCGACGAGGCGGCGCTGGAGGCGATGCCCGAGATCGTAACGACGATGCACGCCAAGTCGGGGCTCACCGAGGAGGTCCGGCGCTCCACGGTGACCCTCGCCGAGGCCGAGGACATGGTCCTGGACTACGTGGCCAGCCACGTGAAGGATCCGCGTACGGCACCGCTGTGCGGCAACTCGATCGCGACCGACCGGGGCTTCATCACCCGGGACATGCCCCGCCTCGACGCGCACCTGCACTACCGGATGATCGACGTCTCGTCGATCAAGGAGCTGTGTCGCCGCTGGTACCCCCGGGTGTACTTCGGCCAGCCCCAGAAGGGGCTCGCGCACCGGGCTCTGGCCGACATCCGGGAGAGCATCCGGGAGCTGGAGTACTACCGGCGGACCGTCTTCGTGCCCCTGCCCGGGCCGGACGTGGAGACCGCCAAGGCAATAGCAGCCGGACTCTGAGCGGCCGGGCACAACCCGCTCGGCGGAACCCGCTGGACGCGGCGGGCGGGGGTGGGGCTATTATTGGTCCGCACCCCGCCCGGGGAGATCGACCGGGCGTGGATCCATCGGGTGTGAACGGCATGGTGGCTGTAGCTCAGTTGGCAGAGCACCGGGTTGTGGTCCCGGTTGTCGTGGGTTCAATTCCCATCAGTCACCCGGTGACCGAAGGCCCCCTCCTCGCGGAGGGGGCCTTCGGCGTTGCGGGGCTCAGGCGGTCGGGGTGGCCGTGGGCTCGCCGCTCTCCTCCGGGGCGGCCTCGGTCGGCGGCTCGTACGGCAGGGCGCTGCCCTTGACGTACTGCTCCCAGCTCATGTTCCAGTCGGTCCAGCCGTTGCCGTTCTGGAGCTTGCGTTCCGTGCCCTTGACGGTGATCGGGTCGCCGACGCGGGTGTTGGCGAACAGCCAGGCGCCGTTGGCCATCGAGACGTTCACGCAGCCGTGTGAGACGTTCACCCGGCCCTGCTGCCCCTCCGACCAGGGCGCGGCGTGGATGAACTCGCCGCCCCAGGTCAGCCGCTGGGCGTAGTCGATCTTGGTGCGGTAGCCCTCCTCGGGGCCCAGCTCCTCGAAGGTGTCGAAGACCGTCTTGCGCAGCTTCTCGATGACCACCATCGTGCCGCTGGAGGACGGGGTGCTCTTCTTGCCGAGGCTGACCGGGATGGTCTTGATCACAGAGCCGTCCTTCGTGACGGTCATCCGCTTGGTCTTGTTGTCCACCGTCATGACCACCGCCGGGCCGACCTTGATGCCGACGCTGAGGTCCGCCCGGCCGTACCAGCCGTCGCCCAGCGGCAGGCCCCCGGCCTGGACCCGGTAGGAGACGGTGCTGTTCGCCTTCCAGAACTCCTTCGGGCGGTAGCGGATCTCGGTCGGGCTGACCCAGTGCCAGATGCCCTCCTGCGCCGGTACGGAGGTGACCGTCATCCGGCTCTGCACGTCGTCGCGGTAGTCCTCCGGGACGGCCCGGCTGAACTTCACGATCAGCGGCATGCCGACGCCGACGACCTGGTCGTCACCCAGGAAGCTGCTGATCCGGACCTGCTTGCCGGGTTTCGCCATGGTGGTGAAGGTGCTGGTCGCCGTCGCCGGTCGGCCGTCGTCGCCGGTCGCGGTCACCGTCGCGGTGTAGGTCTCGCCGTACTTCAGCGCGCCGGCGGGCAGCCAACTCTTGCCGTCGGCCGCCAGCTCGCCCTCGACGGCCCCGCCGGCGGAGTCCTTCAGCTCGACGCTGGTCTGCTCCGCCTCCGTCGCCGTGAAGGTGATGCCGGTGGACGCGGGCACGTCCTTCGCGTCGGCCTTGGGCTCGACGATGGTGGCCGCCGCCTTCGGCGCGGCGGGCTGGTCGTCGCCGTTCTGCCAGCCGCCCGAGGGCTTGCCCCCGCCGCCGTCGGTGCAGGCGGAGGCCAGCGCGAGCGTCACGGCGAGCACCGCCGCCGCGAACCCTCGGCGTCGTCGACCCCGCCGGTCGTCCCCGTGCCGGATCAGCTGGTCCTGGACAGCTCGCATGATTCCCTCACAGTCGTGGTCCCCGGTTGCCCATCGTCCCTCACTGACGCACCGGGACAGGTACCCGTTCCGCAAGGTGAATCGAAACACGCCGTACGAGATGTCCGGGTGTTGATAAGATTCGAGGCTTTGCCGAGGCTCGCTCGCATTCCCGGCCCGCCGTACGCGCCGGCAGCGCGGGCGCGGGCTCCCGGGGCATCGCCCGCGTCGCTGGCACGGACGGCATCGCGGCAGGGCCACGAAGACGGCGACCGGCCCGCGGGTGCGGGCCGGTCGCCGGGTCGTCGGTGGGCGTGCCTCAGAAGGCCGACCCCTCGCCGGCCTCCGGCACCGGCACCGCGCTGCCCTTGACGAACTCGGACCAGCTCTGGCTCCACGCCGTCCAGCCGTTGCCCGGCGCCAGCTTGCGCTCGGTGCCCTTGATGGTGATCGGGTCGCCCACCTTGGTCTTCCCGAACAGCCAGCGGGCGTTCGCCATGGAGACGTTGACGCAGCCGTGCGAGACGTTCTGCCGGCCCTGCACGTGCTCCGACCAGGGCGCCGCGTGGATGTACTCGCCGCCCCAGGTGAGCCGCTGGGCGAAGTCGATCTCCGTCACGTAGCGGTTCGCCGGGTCCGGATCGTCGCGGGTGTCGAAGACCGTGGACTCCTTCTTCTCCATCACGACCATCGTGCCGCTGGAGGAGGGGGTCTTCTTCTTGCCCAGGCTCACCGGCAGGGTGCGGACCACCTGGCCGTCCTCGTACACCGTCATCTGCTTGTTGGCGTTGTCCACCTTCATCTCGAACGCCCGGCCGATCTTGGCGGTCGCCGTACGGTCGACGTTGCCGTAGCGGCCGTTGCTCAGCGGGATGCCGGCCAGGGCGATCCGGACGGTGAGCGTGGTGCCGGGCTTCCAGTACTCCGGCGCGCGGTAGTAGGCCTGGGTGCCGTTCTCCACCCAGTGCCAGGCGCCCGGCTGCGGCGGATCGGTCTGCACGAACATGCGCTTCTGCACCGCCGCCCGGTCCTTCTTCGGGATCCCCGGGTGGAACTCGGTGACCACCGGCATCGCCACGCCGTAGGTCTTGTCGTCGAAGAGGTAGAGGCCGGAGCTGATCACCGACTTGGGCTTCGCCATCGTCGTGAAGGTGCTCTTGCCCTGGCTGGTCGTCCCGTCGGGGCCGGTGGCGGTGACCGTGGCCGTGTAACGGGTGCCGTACTTCAGCGGCTTCGACGGCACCCAGGACGAGCCGTCGGCGCGCAGGCGCCCCTCGACCTGGCCGCCGTTGGCGGCGGCCAGCGTGACGCTGGACACCTTCCCGCCGCCGGGCACCTCGGCGCTGATCTCGGAGCTGACCGGCCGGTTCTTCCCCCCGTCGGCCGGGCTCACCGTCAGCGGCGGACCGCTCGGCGCGGCCGGGGTGCCCGGCTCGGCCGCCGTGCCCGCCGCACCCGGTGTGGCGGACGTGGCCGGCGCGGTGCCGCCGACGAACTCCGCCTGCTTCTTCTGCTCCGCGCCGCAGCCCGTCAGAGCCAGCGACGCCACCAGGCCGAGGGCGCCCACCATCGCCCCGGCCCGCGCGAACATGCCCATCCCCACCTCTGTTCTCGCGTACCTGGCGCACATCGTGCCGCATGGTCGCCGCTTGTCCGCCCCCTGTCCTCGCCCGCCCGGCCGATTCGTCCACGAATGCCCGGTAAGCTCGGCCGAAGGGGGGAGCCGGGGATCGGATTGGAACCCCCGTCGGGAGGCATGCTAATCTTCTCCCCGTTGCCAACGAGCGCCGCTAGCTCAACTGGCAGAGCAGCGGACTCTTAATCCGCGGGTTCGGGGTTCGAGTCCCTGGCGGCGCACCAGCAATAAAGGCCCTGACCCGGTGGTTCACACCGGGTCAGGGCCACTCTTTTTATTCCCGGCCTTCGATGGTGCTCCGTGGGTGTGCTCGGTAGCCGTAGGACCGGTTGCTGTTCGCCGGGACACGGGGCGGTGCTCGTGGACGTTGGTGACTGCCGCGCGGTGCACCTGATGAGAGCTCGCCGTGGAGCGCCGCTGAGGGCAGCGGGCGTTGTGGGGTGGGCAGGAATCGTCGTTCGTCTGGTATCGATGCATGCGGTCCGGACGTAGGATGCGCGCGTGTTGTCGATCGACAAGAAGAAGTTCGCAGCCGGTGTCCGGTGGTGGCAGACGAAGACGAATTGGCCGAACGACTTCCACAACAGCGACTACGAGGTACTGGCCGCCCAGAACCCGGATGGAGATTTCCGGGACAACTGGTGGGCGGGCTTCCTGCCTCGGTTGACCGCGTGGAAGGCGTTGCGGCCGCTCTCCCAAGCCGACGTGACCGATCAGTTGCACGAACATCGGGACGACCTGACCCGGACCTGGCATCAAGCGTGCGCGCCGATAAAGGACCTGGACATCACCGGCGTGACCTGGGATCAAGTGCGGACGTTCCCCGAGGTGGCCGCGCGGATCAAGCCGACGAAGTCGGGGTCCGCGGTGTTTCCGTCGAAGTTCTGCCACTTCCTGCTTCCCCGGATTTTCCCAGTCTTCGACAACGCGGCGGTCGGTGGTTCTCGCACCTTTGAGGCGTACTTTAATTTGATCAAAACCACCTGGGAGGCCACGCCCGCTGCGCTTCAAGCCGAGCTGGTCGCGGAGCTATCCCAGCTCATCGAGGACCATGGGCGGAGTCCTCTGTACGAGGGCTTCCCGATGGCAACCAAGATCACCGAGCTTGCGCTCATCGGATCTCGCCACTCGTGACGTTCGCCGCTCGTGACGTCATCTGAGGGTTGTACTGCACAACCTCGTCAGGGCATCGAGGCGGGCACAGTGTCCCAGGACCTCTTGGTCGACTCTGTCGAGCTGGCCGTATTCATCGAGAAAGCTCCTGCTGAGAAAAGGGTGGCAGGGCCACATGCGAGTGGCGAGGCGTACGAGATCGCGCGCGGCCAGGTCGTAACGGCTGTGCTCGAAGTCGATCAGCCGGACGATGCCTTCGTCACCACGAATCAGGTTGCGGGGCATGAAGTCGAGATGGCACGGGACGGCTGGTAGGGGTGCAAGGTCCTGCAGGGCTCGCATGTGAGCGCGTACCTCAGCTCGGTAGCTGGGCGTGATTCGATCTCCGGCATGGGGGATCCAGTACTCGGCGCGTTCGGCGAGCCAGGCCGTCCAGTCCGGTTCGAGGCGGGAAGGTCCGGCGGCGTGCAACGTCCTGAGTAGCTGTCCTGCCTGCCGGTACGCGTCCTGCTCGGCCGCGGGGTCGAGCTGCCGCTGGCTGAGTGGGACGCCCGTTACGGCGGTGATGACGATGGCCGGTGGGTCATCGGTCGTTGCGAGCAGTCGGGGTGCCCCGGCTCCGAGGGCGGGTACCCAGGTGCGGTAAGCGTGGACTTCCTGAACGTGGCGTGCGGGCCTGCGGTGGATTTTGACGATCACCTCACCCTGCGCGGTCGTCGAGGCGCGTAGGGCGCGAGTGCCGCCGTGGCCGGGGTGCCAGCTCACGGGCTTGGCGTCGGTGTCGAGGAGACGTTGGCAGAGTGCGAGGTGAACGTTGAGGTCAGTCATGGCGGGGTCGAAGGTGTCGGGTGTCGTTGTGGGTGACGAGCTGCCAGATGGTGCGGCCGAAGCGGTTGGTTGGCCGCTGCCACTGGGCGACGGAGGCATGGTCGGTGACAAAGCCGAGCCGCAGGCAGGCGTTCCGGGGGAGGCCGAGGAGTAGGGTGTGCGCCGCTTCGACGGTTTCGCCGTGAGCGGCGAGGATGATGCGTTCACCGTCGTGGCGGCCGAGGATCTTCTGTAGTGCTGCGGTGGCTCGATCGAGGTATTCGTTCCAGGTTTCCGAGTCGGGGACGTACTGGCGGTCAGGGTTGTGCTGGGGCGGCCCTTGGAAAGAAGTCTTGACGTCTGCCCAGGGTCGGCCGTCGGCGCCGCCGTGGTCAGGGCCGCGGAGGTGGTGCAGCTCGGCGTACCGTTTCAAGTCGGCCGACCTGCAGATCTGAGGCGCGACGGCGACGCGGTAGGCGCGCAGACAGCGAGTGATCGATTGGTCAGCGAGGCGGCCGTAGGTCATGGATGCGGTGACCAGGAGGCCAGCCAGGTCGTAGCCGAAGGGCGCGAGTGTCAGGTCGTCGAAGTCGACGACGGCGATCTCGTTGCCGTTCGCAAGATAGTTCCGGATGTTCGGGTCCTTGAAGAACGTCACGGACTCCCCGGCTCTGTCGAGTACGGCGTTGATGACCGATCCGTGGATGCCCGCCGCGGCTGCGGCGTGGTGTAGCGCCGCCTGACGCGGGCTGGCGAAGTCGGGGATCACGAGTCCGGTCGAGGTGATGTGGGGTTGATCGAGACGGGCGGTCCGAAGTTCATCTCGGTGCGCGGCAGCGTGGAGCCGGCCGAGTGCTGCGGCGGCCCACGGAAGATCATCCACTTTCGGTGTGTGCCCCGAAAGCCGCTCGAAGATCAGATGCCGGCGGCCCCGCGCGACCAGCGCAGGTAGGCGTACGCCGGAGCCCAGGCCGGCCAGCCAGGCGTGGTGGGCGGCGGCGGCGGTGCAGCGTTCCGGGTCGTCGTACCGCTTGACGAAGGGGTCGCCACTCATGGCTGCACGGCCACGGCGTAGCTGACGGTGGATCGGGGTCGTGTAGGGCGGTGGGGCCAGCCGCTGCTGCAGGGCCGCTGCGAGGGCGGGGATCCCGCCGGTCAGGGTGATCCGGAATCTGGGTGTGGTGGTGAGGTAGCGGGCGAGGTGCGTGGCGTCCGCGAAGTGGAAGATGTGTTCCTCGTGCTGGACGTCGAGGACGGTCAGGTTGGTGGCGGCGATGGTGCGCAGGTTGCCGCTGTGGAAGCTCTCGTAGAGGCTCGGTCGGCTGATGGCGTGCGGGTCGAGGCCTGCGGCGTGGACCAGATGGTCGAGTTCGGCGTAGCTGTCCAGCGACTTGGTGACCAGGACGGCTGTACCGCCGGGGCGTAGGCAGCGGGCGATTTCGGCGATGGCCCCGGCCGGCGTCGGCGAGTGGTACAGGCAGAAGGCGGCGACTGCGGCGTCAGCCACTTTGTCGGGTAGGGGTAGGTGGTGGAAGTCGGCGCAGATCATGAAGCCTCGCGCGCTGGCGTGGCCGAGGCGGTCGCGGGTGGTGTCAAGCAGTGCGGTCGAGGCGTCCACGGCGACGAGCTGCCGGGGACGGAGCCGGTCGGCCAAGCGCAGGGTTGTGGTGCCGCGCCCGCAACCGATGTCGAGCACGGCCGCCCCGGGTGGGACCCGGGTGGCGAGTAGGTCGGTGATCGTGTCGGCGACGTCGCTTCCGCTGATCTTGGCGCGATGCAGCGCGTGGGTGCGGTCGGCAAGCCGGCCGTTGCCCCGGTAGAGGTCGCCGTGGACCAGCGTGGGGTCAAGGAACGGGTTGGCCGACATCCGGCGCCTCCCGTTCCGCTGCCGTCAGGTCTCGGGCTGGTGCTCGTCGTGGACGCGTTTGATCAGTTGAGTGGCCTGGTGACGGCTGGTGAGGGTGATCAAGCGGACGTGGGGCCCGTGCTCGCGGAGTAAGTTCAGGACTCGCGGGCGCATGGTGCGCCGGTAGCCGAGGATGTAGCGGACGAAGTTCCAGGTGATGCGGTCGTAGACGCCGTCCCGTTGGTGTTGCCCGCCCCGGTAGCGCCAGCGGCGCTGGACGATGCCCCATAGGCAGGTCCGGGCCGGTATGTCGAGGAGATCACGGTGTCGGCGGCGGCGAGCCGGATCGGCAGGGTGCCGGCATAGTTGCCCTCGATGATCCATCGTTCGCCAGCGACGAGTTTCTCCTGCTGGGCGGCGAACTCAACCTGCGGTAAGGGGTTCCAGTGCTCGTCGTAGTAGGTCGCGTCGAGGTGCGTCAACGGCGCGTCGAGGATCCGGGCCAGCTGGCGTGCGACGGTGGACTTGCCGCTGCCGCCGCAGCCGATGATGGCGATCCTGTCCATGGTGCTCCAGCGTAGAGGTGTAGTGCGCTCGTCCGGTGGTGACACGGTGGGTCATGACGGCACCGACTCCGGGTGATGTAGCAGGTAGGTGAGAACCTCAAGCTGGGTCGAGAGCCGAAACGGGTCGAGGCGCCGTAGACACCCCGCGATCAGGCTGGCGTGGTCACCGGTGCCGGCGATCTCGCTGAGCCAGCCGATGCGATGCCGCACGTCCGTGGCGTCGCGGACGATCAGCGACGAGGGAACAAGGGCATCGGCGCCGCGGACGTCACGAGGCAGCAGGGGCACGCAGCCAGCAAGGACGGCCTCGAAGATTCGTTGGGTCATCTGCCCTGCTTCGGCGTACCAAGCGGGCAGCAGCAGGACAGTGGCGAGCGCGTCGGCGTAGATCGCGGACACCCTGGGGAACGGAACGCGGCCGATGAAATTCAGATCCGGCCAGCGTCTGGTGTCGGCCCACTTGCCCGCGATCGGGTGAGGCAGTTGGGCGGCTGCCGGCGCGAAGTAGGTGTCGAACACGTGGTCACGGTCGTACTGGTTGCCGACGTAGACCAGCGGGGTGCGGCCTGGCGACCTGGTACGCCCGGCTGACGGTGCCCCGGGTCGATCCGATGACCTCCGCGGACCCGATGACGCGGCTGCTGGTGCGGTGGCTGGAGCGCACCACCGGCAGCCGGCTGCACGTCTTCGACATCACCATGCCGGAGGGGATCCCGGCCCTGTGGCTGATGCTCGTCGACGAGGAAGGTCGGCCGGGTCAGCCCAAGGCGTTCTGCGGTGCCGGCGCCCACCTCGACCCCGAGCGGGCCCTCTGGGCAGGGCTCGTCGAGCTGGCCAGCGTCGCCGACGCCACCCGGGACATGGTCGCCGAGGACACCACGGCGCCGAGCCTGGTCGCCGACCCGGACCTCGTGGAGCGGATGGAGGACCACATGCTGGTGGCCGCCGCACCGGAGAGCTGGCACCGCTTCGGCTTCCTCTACCAGCGCGACGAGATCCTGCCGATGGCGCGGGCGTTCCCCGCCGCCGAGCGCTACCAACCGGCCGACGACCTGCTCGACGACCTGACCGGGGTGGTCGACCGCTACCTCCGCGACGGCCTCGACGTGGTGGTGGTGGACCAGACCGCCGTCGAGCAGGCCACGGTGGACCTGACCTGCGTCAAGGTCATCGTTCCGGGGCTGCTGCCGATGGCGTTCGGGCACCGCAACCGCCGTGTCGACCTGCCCCGGCTACGTGACCTGCCGGTGCGACTCGGCTACCGGGACACCCCGCTGGAGATCGAGGAGATCAACCCACACCCGCATCCGTTCCCGTAGCCTCTGCCACGCTCCGACGGCCCACCTCACGGGCGGGAGGCGGCAGGATCATCCCCGCCCGTTTGACGGAACGCAGGGCGACGGCCACGTCCGCGTGCTGGAGGCCGGGGAGCTGGCCGATGGTGCCGGACAGGAACTCGTAGAGCGCGGCGTCGACGATCAGCGATATGCGGCCGCCTGCAGGCTGAAGCACTCGGCGTACATCCCGTTGAGCGCCAGAAGCTCGTCGTGGCTGCCGGACTCTGCGATCCGCCCGTCCGACACGACCAGGATCAAGTCAGCCATCCGGACGGTCGAGAACCGGTGTGACACGAAGACCGTGACGCCGCCGGTACGGATCCCCACGTCACGCGCCGCGTCGGAGTACCGATCGAACAAGGCATGCTCGGTCAGCGGGTCCAAGGCGGCGGCGGGCTCGTCGAGCAACAGCAGCAGCGGATCGTCGCGCATCATCGACCGGCTCAACGCGATGCGCTGCCACTGCCCGCCCGACAGTTCAGCGCCGTTGTCGTAGGACTTGCCCAGGTAGGTCTCCAGGCCGATCGGCAGCCGGTCGATCACCTCCTGCGCGTCTGCTCGCCGGACCGCCCGCTCCACCACGCCTGGTTCGTCGAGTCGAGGCAGGTCGCCGAGGCCGACGCTGCTTCTGGCCCGCAGCTCCAGCCGGATGTAGTCCTGGAAGCTGGCGGAGATCCGTCGGCGCCATCCCAGCGGGTCGAGCCGCCGCAGGTCGGCGCCATCTATGGTGATCTCGCCTGCGGTCGGCCGGTAGAACTGGCAGAGCAGCTTGACCAGGGTGGACTTGCCGGCACCGTTGTCGCCGACGATGGCCACGATCGTGCCGGAAGGGATGCGCAGGCTGAGGCCTTGCAGCACGTCGGTATTGGTGCCCGGGTAGCGGAACGCGACGTCACGCAGCTCGATGCCGTCGGTGAGGACGGCGGGCGGTGTCTGGTCAGCCGGCGGGCCGGGTTCCGGCGGCGTGGCGTCGCGGATCCAGCTCAACCAGCCGAAGGCGCGGGCGTTGCGTTGCAGCGCCTGGGCGAGCGCGACGGCGCCGGCAGCTTGCGCGTTAGTTTGCACAGCCAGCGTGATGGCGAGGACAACGTCGCCGACGGTGCGCTCGCCGCTGATAGCGGCGCGGACGACCAGGACGATGGAGCCGATGTACCCGAGCGCAAAGATCAGCTGACCGGTGAACCGCAGGGCCGCGCCGGCACATTCAGCCCGGCGCAATCGGCTGTCCACCTCGCGGCGGACCACCCCATGGCGGCGGCGGAGCTCTCCGCCGAGCCCGAAGAGCCGAATCTCCTTGGCAGCGATCGAGCTGAGGGCCAGATCGAACAGGTGCCAGCTCATGCGGGTCGACTCGGCGGTCACGAGTTCGGCACGTTCCAGCCGTTTCTCGGCCAGCCGCCCGGCGATCAGCGGGGGGGCACCGAAGACCGGCAGCAGGAGCAGCCACGGCTCGATGCGGGCGAGCAGCACAGCGGTCAGGGTGATCTGGGTGAGTAGCACCCCGATCGTCAGGACGGTCTGCACGCTCTGACTCAGCGTCCACGACTGCTGTCGGAGCAGCTCGAAGCGATCTGCGGCGTCCCGCCGTTCGTGCAGCGCCAGCCCGACCGGCCCGTGCGCCAGGTCGCCGAGCTGACGTTCGGTATCCTGCTTGTGTAGATCACCAAGCTCGAAGAAGAAGATGTGGGCGAAGTGCTCCATCGTCAAGCTGAGCAGGACACTCACGGCGGCGGCCGCCGATGTCCAGACCGCGACATCGGTCCGCCGGTCGAGGGCCGCGTCGACTGCCACACTCAGAAAGAGCGCCAGCAGGGGTCCACTCACGGCGCCGAGCATCATCAACAGGGCGGCGGTGATCAGCCTTCCCGGGCTGAGCCGCCACGCCGAGGCCAGCGTCGCGCCGACACTGCGCAGCATTCTATTCACCGCCTTCTCCCTCTTCCTCGGTGAACCGCGCCGCCTGAAGCCGAAACAGCTCCGCGTAGCGACCGTTGAGGGCGAGCAGCTCTTCGTGGGTGCCTTCCTCGACGACGCGACCGTGTTCCAGCACGACGATCCGGTCGGCACGGCGCACCGTGGAGAACCGGTGCGAGATGACCACGCTGGTGACTCCCCGTGTCAGGTCGAGGAACCGCTCGAAGAACGCCACCTCCGACCGCACGTCCAGGTTGGCGGTCGGCTCGTCGAGGACGAGAATGCTGGCGCCACCCTCGACGGCGACGAGAGCGCGGGCGATCGCGATCCGCTGCCACTGCCCGCCGGACAGTTCGGCGCCGCCGGCGTATCGCCGTGACAGTGGAGTATCCAGGCCACAGGGGAGATGATTGACGAAATCCGCCGCGCCGGCCTTCTCCAGGGCAGCCCGGACCACCTTGTCGGCACGCTCCGGCTCGGTGAGCATCTCGATCGCGCCGAAGGCGACGTTGTCGCGCACTGGCAACTCGAAGTGGGTGAAGTCCTGGAAGATCGCCGCAACCCGGCGCTGCCACGCCGTGGCCGGGAAGGTCCGGATGTCGACGCCGTCAGCGGTGATCGCCCCGGCCGTCGGTTCGTAGAGCCGGGCCAACAGTTTCACGAGGGTGGTCTTGCCAGCGCCGTTGAGGCCGACGATCGCCAGCGACCGGCCGGCCTCGATGGTGAGGTCGAGGTCGTTCAGCACCGGTAGCCCGCCCGGGTAGGCGAAGGACACCTTGTCGAATCTCAGCACCGTTCTGGGCAGTCCAGCCGGATCGCCCTTGCCGCTCTCGGTGGCGCGGGCGTCGGCTTCGCTCATCCTCTCGATCCGCTCCACCGACCGGTAGGCATTGAGGCCCTGCTCGGTCGCCACATCGGACTCGGCGATGAACCCGCCGATCCTCATGGCGGCCAGGGACGCCTGGAATACGAGTATTAACCCGCCCAAGCCGAGCAGTCCGGCTGCCGTTGCCTGAGCCGCTCCCGTCAGCAGCGCGCCCAGCAGCACGAAAGCGACAAGAACATAGAGAACGTAGGGGCCGTAGAACAGCCGACGCCGGGCCCGCCAGACCGGGAGCGCGGCGTCCGTGGCGGCCGACGTGTACTCCTGCTGCAACCAAGGTAGAAGGCCGAAGACCCGCAACTCCTTCGCCGCCGCGGGCTGGAGCAGCATGGTACGGAGATATTCGCTGCGGCGCCGCAGCCGGGCGGTGCTCCGGAAGACCTCCGTGAACACCGACAGGCCGAGGCGGTAGCCGAAGCGGATCGTCAGGGCCGCGACGAGCAGAGCTGGCCCGGCCCACCACACGAAGGCGACCGACGTGATCCCAGCGGCGAGCACGGTCTGTAGGTACCGCGAGATCAGCGCGATCTGACCGGCGCCCGCGGCACCCGGCGACCACATTTCGGTTCGCAGCCGGTCCTTGGCGTCGGCGACGTGATCGAGCAGCTCTGGATCCTCCATGACGGCCACGCCGCCGCTCGCTTGGGAGGCCGCCATCAACCGGTCACGGACGAGATCGTCGAGGCGACGGCGGATCAGGTTGCCGAGCAGTTCCTGTACCGGCAGCAGCAGCTGCACTCCGAAGAACGCGGCCGCCGCGAGGATCAAGTTGGTCCGAAGATCGCTCCAGGCTACCGATCCGAGCCCGCCGGCTACCGCGTCCGGCACTCGGGCGACCACGGCTGAGGTGGCGAGGATGAACGCGACCGGCAGGATCCCTGCGGCGATCTGGATCATCACGGCGGACGAAACCAGCGGCCAGCCGGCATTGGGCACCAGGTGCAAGATTCTCATTCGCCCGTCAAGGCGCGACCTGTGGCCGTGAACAAATTCCGCCCACACAGACCTCTCGTGCATCGTCACCACCAGGCGCCTCCCATGCGGCTGTGAACCCTATCGGCGCATGGCAGAGCCCTGCACGTGACGTGCCGACCGAGGCCGGCAACATCGACGACTTCGGCTTGCACAAGATGTTTCATCAATCTCAATTGAATGAATTAGTGACGTAGGGAGATGTAGGCGTAGTTGTTCATAGATGCGTTTCGGAATCGTCCCCCAGTTCTGCCTACGCGACAGGAGCAGGAAATTCGCCGACCTCAACCTCAACACGTGACCCAGGAAAGGCTGCGGGGGTCGACCTTGCGCACATCTCGAACTGCTCGTAGAGATCGGTCCAGTTGGCACCGACCGCAGGGTTGAAGATTGGCGCAAGCATGGCCTGCAGGATCACCTCGGGAGCTTCCTTGTGTAGCGCGATGAATAGGCTCAAGTTCTTCAGCCAGTCCTCGTAGAAAGGCTTATTGGGGCTCAGGGGCGGCCCTTGATGGTAGGCGAAGCTTTCTTCGTCGAAGACGATCTGCGTGCCGGAGCGCCCCAGCCTGTACCCCAACTCGGAATCCTCCAGGCCCCATCCCCGAAATTCCTCGTTGAACCCACCGACGCGCTTGTAGTCGACGCTCGGAACAGAGACGTTGCACGTGAAGAACAGATGCCACGATGTCTTCAGATCGCCACCTAGATCGCTCAGGCGACTCAGCAGGTCCAGTCTGATGTCGCTCTTGATCAAGCTGCCAAGGAATTCCTCGGCGCCGTCCTTGATGAAGCGATCGTCGAACGCATCCGGAGCCCGCAGGTATTTTCTGAAGCCGATGACGGCCTTCTTCTCGGGCGTGACGCGGTAGTGGCGAAGATGCCGATCGGTGAAGGTGGGCGGAACCAGTTGATCGCCATCGACAAAAATCAGGATGTCGCCGGTCGCCTCTTCTGCACCGCGATTTCTTGCGGCACTTCTGGACGACGTCGCGGAACGAGGAAGATGCAGGTAGCGGAACCGGGAGTCAGCTATCATATGACGCTGCACCGTTTCTGCTGTCGGGTCGGTCGATCCATCATCGACGATGAGTACTTCGAGGGAATCGGAGGCAGCCAGCTTCTGTGCACGGAACGTGCGAAGGCATCTGTCCAGCAGCACGGACGAGTTGAATGTCGGCACAATGACTGATGCCTTCATCGGCGGTCTCCATTCCAGTTCAGAAGCCGGAATTCCCGACGTGGGAAGCCGAGCATCAAGTTGCTAAAAGTTCGATGTCGAACCGCCGGCCCGACATTCGACGACCGACGGCGCTGCTGTCGGTCTAATCTACGGTTCCGCCGCGGTCAGGTGACCCGGTCGCGCCGTCCCCTGAAGCGTGACGGGATTCCGCGCGCCAGGTGCATCCGTCGCCTGACTGTTCGCACGACACAGTGACGTCCGATTCGACGTAGCGGGCGGCGATGGCGGTGTTGAGTTCCTGACAGTACGGACATGGTGATGCGAAAGTCAGTTTGACGCCGGCGCCGGCGGCCTGTTTGCGGTACCGCAGGATCCCACACTCGGCGTTGCGCAGGACGGTGCCAGAGGGCTGGGGCTCGCTGGTCACTGCCGAGTCGTAGAGCAGCAGTTGGCGCTGCAGCCGGGTCATGAAATGGATGGTGGCAGACTCTCCGGCGGGCCGCTGCGATTGCAGTAGGTCTGCAGTGATGCGCGAGTTCGCCTGGATCCACGCGGACACGCCCTCATCGCCGTGCACGCCGAGGATGAACTCTTCGGCGGCCGCCTGGGCCTCGAAGAACCGCTGGCGCCAGAGATCGACCTTGACGGCGGGGTCGAGGGGAGCAGGGTCACTGGTCATGGTCGGTGTCCTTGCCAGCGTCGAGCTCGGCGAATACCTCTTGGGCGATGCGCAGCCCGTTGTTGGCGACCGGCCAGCCTCCGTAGTAGGCGAGCTGGATGATGATTTCGACGATCTTCTCTCGTGGCATCCCGAGGTGCAGGGCGGCGCCGATGTGGCCGCGCAGCTCCCAGTCGGTCCGGGCCAGGGTGACCGCGGTCAGCGCAATCAACTCGCGCTCCTCGATGCTCAGGTGCGGGCGGGTCCAGATCTCACCGAACAAGTGATCGATGGTGAGCTGGAGGAAGTCGGGGTAGGAGCCTGGGCGGGGTTCACGGCCGAAAACGTGCTTGAACATGGCCTCACCCCGCTCATGTCGGGCAAGCGACTGGTCCATCGATCACTCCTTCGTGTTGCCAGGTGGCCTGTCGGACAGTGGTGAATTCCTACGACGCCACGAAGGCGACGAGCAGCGGTACGGCGCAGCCAGAACTAGACCCAACACTGCGCCAAGGCTGTGTGGAGGGCCGTGTCCCTGCCAGGTCTCAGAGGATGACGCTGAGCTTTCCGTGTTCGTAAAGACTCTCGTGGTCGAGCACCACGAGACGTCTCCGGACCCGGAACGACTCGCCCTCGACGGCGAGTTCGAGCCGACATTTTCCGACGTAGGAGTCAGAGCGCCCGTGCCCGAACCGGTACACGACGACATTCGCCGTCACATCGAGGTGCTTGCCCCGATCAGCCAGGATCTCCACGTTGCTGATCATCCGATTCGTCCGCGACCGGGGATTCTCGCACCACACCTCGCCGTTGAGGAGTTGCTCGATCCGCTGGCGCAGCCGGGCGGCGTTGTCGTCGATGAGCCCGAGCGCATCGGTCGACTCGCCCCGGACGTCGGTAGCCGGCACCAGGTAGCGGATGTCGTCGGTCAGCATCTCGTCGTACCACTCGTGCAGGCGCCACTCGTCGAGCAGCCGCGCCTCACGGAAGAGGAACTGGCTCACCCGGTGCCACAGCCGCATCTGGGCCGTCTCGTCGACCGCCGGCTCGGTGTTGATCGCGTCGGTGGTCATCGCCGTTGCGCCCCTTGCCTCTCGGCCCGCTGAGTGACGTGGTGAGCTTCCTCGTGGTCGTCGTCGCCGTCGTGCATCAGCCGGTCCCACTGCCGCCAGAACTCGCGGGCCGGGAGTTCATCGGTGGTCTCGGGGACATCCTTGGCCATTCCGCGTGACAGGTCGGAGTAGCGGAGCGTGCGATTGAGGTAGCCCCGTTGACAGGACTCGATGATCTCGATGTCGTCGGGGGTGGCGAAGCCGGCGGGACCGAGGAAGGTCAGATAGTGACTCTTTCGCAGCTCCCGGATGTCCGGATCCTCGTCCTTGGGGGCCAGCGCGACTGAGGTAATGGACATCTGGCCGGCGCCGGCCGGGTCGATCTTGCGGATGGTGATCCCAATCGCGTCGATGATCATCAGATTCGGGAAGATCATCAACGCCCGATTGGCGCCGGTGATCCGTTGAGCGCGTTCGGCGCCGAACCGTTCGACGAACCGTGCGGCCGTCGCCTCCATCCGTGACCTGACCTCGGGGGGGAACATCGGCGTCCAGTAGGCGAGCGGTCGGGCTGCCGCCGGTACCAACTCATTGGCGCCATGCCCCCGTCCGAGAGCGCGGGCGAAGCCGCCTCGTCGTCGCGGTGCCGTTGTCCCAAGCGACTCGATGTAGCTCACGTAACGCTTGTGCAGGGCGCGGAAGTGGTAGATGTCGACGCTGTTCTCCATCATGAGCTTCCAGTTGGCCCGAGCCCCGTGCAATTGCGCACCTTGGATCACCTCCATTCCCACTTCGGACTGGTCGGCGATCAGATCAAGGTACTCCGTCGCGCCCGCCAAATGCTCGGTCAAGGTGCGTGGCTGCTCGGGATCGAAGGTCGCGAACACGAAACCCCGGTAACTGTCGCTACGGTGCCGCGACAGGCCGAAGTCGGACTTGCGGAAGCCTGGGCCGTACCCGTCCGGGAGCGGAACTCCGACCAGGTCACCCCGGTTGGAGAATGTCCAGTCGTGGTACGGGCACCGGAACGATCTGGCCTGCCCGGCTGACTGCGAGCAGATCAGAGCCCCGCGGTGCGGGCAGCTGTTGGCGAACACCCGAATCACCCCGTCGGAGCCGTGCGCCATGACCACCGGGCGCCCTCCGACGTCACGTGACACGTAGGAGCCCGGCGCGGGCACCTCCGATTCGTGCCCTACGTACAACCAGCAGCGATCGAAGATCTTGGTCATCTCCTGTGCGGCCACGTCGTCGTCTGTATAGGCCCGGCGGTCCACCCGGAATGAGAATCTCTCAAGATCATCGAAGACGATCCGATCGCCCACCGGCCGCTGCAGTTCTATCGTCACTGCTCCCCCTTTCGCTGTAGCTTCTCGCCCATGCTGATGACCAGTTCTGCCGTGCGCGCGGCGGAGTCGCCGCACTCGGGCTGCGCCGCGCGCAGCCGCGCCCGGTAGTCCCGGCCGGGATCAAGCAGATTGGTGACAGCGTCAGCGACCGCCTGTTCTGTGACGTCGGCCGGCTCCAATGCCGTCCCGAAGCCCGCGGTTTCTACGAAGTGCGCCTGGATAGGCTGATCCACGGCCAGCGGGATCACCAGCATCGGTGTCGCCGCCCGGATCGACTCCGCCACCGAGTTGTAGCCGCCATGGGTGATGAACGCATCGGCGAGCTCAAGCACCTCACGTTGTGGCACGTACGGGGCGGTAAGCACGTCAGCGGGCAGCGCGAGTTCCTCAGCGATATCTCCCACTGAGGCGATCACCTGCGCACCGGTCTTCACCGCCCCCATGATCACCGTGCGGAGGAGGTCGGGCCGCCTGAAAAAGATCGTGCCGAAGGAGACGAACACCAGCGGCCGACCGGGGTCGATCTCCTCCAGGCCGGGAAAGGCGACCTCGTCGCCGCGCTTGCCTGCCGCACCCGGCAACCCGACCAGCTGCACACCGTCGTCGGTGACCGCCTCATCCCCGACGAGCGAGGGAATCGTCGGCATGAGATTGAGAATCGGCGAACGCGCCGAATGAGTCCGGGTCGACCACAACACTCCGCGCCTGGTCAGATAGTCGCCAACCTGTTCGTCGTACAGCCAGCGACCTTGCCGGCGCTCCCTTGGACATACTCCGCCCAGATTTGCCCATATCATCCCGTACCGCACATCGGATGCCTGCGCCCCGGCCATCGCTGCCGCCAGTACCGGCAGCGAATCGAGCAGCGTGAAGTCCGGCGCCGTCGCCCGCAGCGCATCAGCCACCTGGCCCGCCACCGGTGACGACTCGAGCATCGGACCGATCTTTGCCGGATCGTCGCTCCACGGCGCCATCTGGACCTCCCCGACCATGTGGACCTCCGCCGCGCCCAGGGCCTGGCGACGCTGCTCACCGAGCGCGCCGCCGTCCGCAGACAGCAGCAGCAGCACAACCTCATTGCCGGCGGCTTGGAGCGCATTGACCACCGGAATGTACGGGTTGAGGTGACCATGCTGAGTCGTGGTGAGGAAGGCGATGCGCACTAGATCTCCGATTCATGGAAAAATGAACGGGTGAACTCACGATCTGGGCCTGGATCAACCGCCTCGGCCGCGAATACGACACCCGGCCTTCAGAGGCGAGTCGAGACCGCTACGCACGATTGGCAGAACTCTGCCACGCAGTCGCGCAGGCACGCGAAAGCGCCCGGCAGGCGACTGACCCACCGACGACCAGATACTCATACAAGGTTTTACGCATTCTCACGATCATTGTGAGGACGCGGCCCAATCTATGTATCCTGCTCGAAACACGCTTGCTACAAGGGGCTCACCGTCTGCGCTGAGGCGACTGCGGAAAGTGTGCCCTAAAGCTTGATCAGTGTCAATGCTCCGAAGTTGTCGGTACGCCCGCAACGCCGCTGACTGCGACCGGACTCCGCCTCGACCCGCGGGCCGCGGGTCCGGTTCCTCCGCAGCGAAGGCGTGGAGGTCGTGGGCTTACAGACCTTCCGGCCGAGTCGCCGGATTTCATGCAATTCCCTTACCCTTGTGATGTGGTGGCCAGAACTTGAGGGATAGGGGTTCATGGCGGAGAAGAGACGCCGGTTTGATCCGAATTTCCTGCGGCTGCGGTCGGGATCGTGCGTGAGACCGGGAAGTCGATTGCGCAGGTAGCGCGTGATCTAGGGATCAACAGCGGCACCCTGGCCAACTGGTGCAGCCCGATCGTGCCGCTCGTGGCGAGGCCGCTGCCGGGCAGTTGGCCGAGGACGAGCGGGCGGAGCTGGCGCGGTTGCGGCGGGAGAACGCCGAGTTGGCGATGGAGCGTGATGTCCTCGAGCGATCCGTGGTCCTGTGGGGCAAGGAAGCGACGGGCCGGTGAGCGTGGCTGCTTTCATCGCTTCCCAGAGGACCGGGCATGGCTGTGCCGCACGCGCTGGCCTGTCGGGCGTTGGGGGTGTCCGAGTCGTGGTTCTGCAAGTGGCGGCCTACAAGTGAGCCTTTCGGACCTGCTGGCGATCGGTGCGATGCGGGCCGTCTTCGACGCGGGCCTGCGCGTCCCGGAAGACGTCGCCGTGGTCGGCATCGGCGACAGCGAGGAGGCGCGGTACGCGCGGCCCGCCCTGAGCACCGTCAGCGTCGACACCGCCTTGATCGCCCGCGAGGCCGTCGCCCGGGTCACGAGCCGGATCGCCCTGCCCGACGTGGCCCCGACCCGGATCATCGCGCCGCACACGGTGCTGGTCCGGGAGAGCAGCGCGGTGATGGGCGGGCCGTCCCGGTCCGCGCCCCGGGACGGCGAGCCGGCCGGCACCCGCTAGTACTGCAACGGCAGTTGGTCAGGGGTAGCCGCGTCGTCGGTAGTGGCAGGTTCGGGCTTGGTGTTGGCGTCGTCGGCGCCATCGGGACCAG